>PMJR01000050.1 GCA_003158475.1 Ignavibacteriota bacterium
ATCCGAGCGGACGGACGGGTCGGCATTCTCGTTGATCGTCAGGGACGCGGATGTGTGTTGAATGAAAAGATGAAGTATTCCGCGGCGCACGGAGGAGAGCTCAGGGAGGCGCGAGACGATCTCGGATGTGACGAGATGAAACCCCCGCTTCCGGGACGGAAGTACGATTTGTTTCTGTATACAGGGCACAGTGAGGGGAGCTCAGGAGGAGATAGTGTTGTAATGTACTACCTCATTTCTCACTTGTCAACAGCAGACGACGCGAATTCCGGTTCCGACATTGAATGATGAAGAAGGGTCACGCCGGTCCGCCGGGTGCGCCCTATGAGAACCCGGCTTCAGTGGCAGGTGCCCGTCGCACCGGAAACGTCATGATGAACTTTGCCCCCCCGTTCTTCCGGGTCTCGAGTCGGATTGTCCCCCCGTGAAGCTCTATGATCTGCCGGCATACCGGAAGGCCGTAACCATGGCCATCGACTTTCGTCGTGATGTTCTCGTGAAAGAGCTTATTCCTGACTTCCTCGTCGATTCCCGGACCGTTGTCCTGCACGGAAATACGCACCATATTGCCAATCAGATCGTATTCCGTCTGCAGGATAATCGCAACACGTGCAAATGCCTCCACTGCATTGTTCACCAGATTCATCAGGACCTGCTGGACCTGGTCAACGTCCATCTGGATCATGGGGACATCTTCTCCCAGAACCAGAGAAAGCCCGTTATTCTTGAACTTCGGCAGGACCCTGATGAAGTCGATGAAATCACGGCAAATGACGTTCGGATCGGCGGGGAGGAGTTCGCCAGCCGCACGTCTCCCCGTCATGAGACTGTGTGAGAACTTCTCAATTCTCCTGGCACCGGCAATTGTCTTCTCGACAGTACTCTTCAGCTCTTCCGCCGAAATCCGGTCAAGCTTGCGTGAAAGCTGCTCAAGCTGCAAAAGTACCACGGCGACTATGTTCCGAAGCTCATGACTTACCTCCCCTGCAATCTCCCCCTTCATCGCCATGCGCTCGGATTTGATGATCTGCTCATTGGCGTGTTTGAGATCTTCATACGTGTTCTTCAGATCCTGATAGAGCCGGGCATTTTTGATTGCAGTGGCAGCCTGACCGGCAAGGATCTCGAAGAGATAAAGGATGTCAGCCTTTTCCACAGCCTGGATGCGCTTGCTGTCGACGTAGATGACGCCGATTGTCTCCTCCGGAGTGCGAAGAGGACTGCAGATAATGGTCTTCAACTCAAGTTCCAGAACACTCTGACGAAGCTCAAACCGCCCATCGTTGAGCGCGTCTTCAATGAAGAGCGATTCTCCCATTGTAAACACATCGTCGAGGACGGACGAACTCACCTGAAAGCTCTCGGCTTGAATGCACTCGCCACCCGCAGTCCGGCCTGTCACAAATTCCAATTTCCGTTCCCTGTTGGCCAGCATGAGAAATCCCCGCTCCGCGTTCGTGATCCGGATCGCCTCGTCGAGCACAAGCTCCAACACGTCTGAAAGCACCAGCGACGTGTTGACCTTTCGCACAACGTTGAGGATCATCTCGAGATCCCTCATTCTCGATGCAGAGGGCTTCTCTTCCGTGGCATGGGGCTGCCGGGCAGACTCCTCCTGAAGGAGATCACCGAGGTTCATCGTGTCTTCCATTTAAGGGCATTGATCCGGTCCTGTGTCTTTTTCACGTCTTCCCGTGCTCCTACTTTCTTGAACGCCTCCCTGGCTTTCAGGAAGGTCCGGATTGCTTCTTCGTTCCTTTTGCGGTCCGTTTCCAGAACGCCAATTTCAAAATACGATTCCGCCGCGTTCAACTGGTTGTTGATCTCGGTATTGATCCGCAGGCTTGTGTGCAGGTATGATGCCGCCGTATCAAAACTCTTCATATCGCGATGGATCATCCCCTTCATTTTGTAGGCATCCGCCAGACCCACTTTTTCCCCTGAAGTGACAAAGAACTCGATCGCCTGAGACACCAGCTTCAATGCGACCGGCAGGTCACAGAGATCATGATACGCATTGGCCTTCCCGAGATTCGCCAGACCCATGAGAGAGCGGTTCTGCAACGACGACGACAATGTATAGCTCGCGTCAAACTCCCGTAAAGCCTCCTTGAACACTCGCCTGGACAAATAGTTCATCCCCATGTTGTGGTGCAACTCCGCCAGGCGATTGAGATCCCCGCCTTCCTCAAAACATGACTGTGCACGTTTATAGTGGACTACAGCCGAGTCGTAATTGCCGATGATGTTGTACGTGATGCCCAAATTCATCAGCGCAACACCCGCCATCTGAGTCTGTCGAGTCCGTTCGAAAAGTGTCAGGGCGCGCGTGAAGTATTCAACGGCCTTGGTGGTTTGTCCCTGCTCCGCATAGTTTGTCCCCAGGATATTCTCAACCCGGCCAAGCGCCTCGTGACGTTTCAATTCGGAATAGATCACGCGGCTGCGTCCAAGGTCGGCGGCGGACTGCTTCCACCGGGCTTTGCGAGAGTAGATCTCGCCGCGACGCATACGCGCTTCGGCGATGTATCCCTTCTCTCCACACTTCTCTCCCTGAGCAAGGGCCATCGTGTACATCTCTTCGGCCCGGTCCGTCTCGCCGTGCACTTTGAAGATGTCACCGATGCCCAACATCACCTGGCACACCTCCTCCGTTGCCAGTCGATCATGACAGAGCGTAATCAACTGATCCAGGTTATATTGATTACCAAGCGATATCCCCCGCCGCTGTCCTCGCGTCGGTCCGGCACTCTTCTCCCACATCATGCTTCGCTCAAGTGCTTCCGATCGCCGCAGGTCCTTCATCATACGTGTGACGACATTGGGCGTGCAGTAGTTCTTGACCACGCCGAGGATTTGATCTGTGACGATTTCAGTCTTCATCGCTCGCAGGTAGTTTAGTTTTGGAAACGATGCTTTCAGTTGTCGCCGCAACTATCGGCCAAATGCGTATGCCGAGAAGTGCGGAAGCTCGCCGTTATTACAGACGAGACGTCCTTGTGGAATGTTAATATGGACGAACTGAGCATCCATCCTGATCCATTCCCCGGTGCTGTCTACATACCAGAGGTATACTTTGTCGTGTGGTCTCAGTCCTGATAGGTCCATACCCTTTACGTCGACATCGAGCAACGCCGGCTTGAGGAATGTCGTACCGTGCGGACCGAATGTAAGGTCAATGTTTGATCGCAGGACCTGATCGTCAAGCGACATCGTTGCCACAAGAGTGTCCGTAACACCGTGGGGCTGGAATGTCACTGACAGGCTGGCATCCAGCTTCCGGGTCACGCCATCGGTGTCCACGTAAGAATACTTGAAGTCCAACTCGAGTCGCCCGCCATGCTCGGGCGTTATCACTGCAGTGTCTGCGACTATCTTCCCCAGGCCATGAGTCCCCGGAAGTTTGATGAACTGCGGCCCCGAAGCAGTCACAGGGTTATCCTGGAAACTCACCGGCGAATCATTCTGGCAGCCAGGCAAAAATATCACAAGTCCCAGAAGATTCCCCAGAACCAGTGCGATCAACGATCTCGAGTATTTCATCTTGTTCCCTGCCGCGACGAGTTGGATCTTTTTCATTGTAATTCCCCCCTGAATCTTGAATGAGTAACCGACAACAAGCATCAAGTCCGTGTCACCTGTCTCCCCTCTTCGTGCGGAATTCACCGAAACGATGATGACACTTCACGACAGAGAGACGCAATTCCTATGCCAGAAGCCGGCCAGGATGGGAATGGCCGGAATTGAATTGTGGTGAAGGAGAAGGGGGGAAGCTGAGGCAGGGCGGGGTTTCTGGAGAGATGGTATTCGGGTGACCCTCATCATGAAGCGGAACAAAACGATACACGTGCCTCCTCAAAACGTTACATCACTCCTCAATGCCGTCCCGCGGGTTCCTCAGTATCCGGTCGAGCCGGGGCCGGGAGATCCCAAGGATTTTTGCCGCTTTGGCTTTGTTACTCCCGATGTGCTCGAGAACCTTCTGTGCGAGCATTCTCTGCACTTCAGTCAGCGATGCCCGGTCAAGTGGAATGAGGAGCATGAGTGTATCTACTTCTTTCGGCGGAAGGCTTTCGGGTTTGTTTATGACTACGTTTCGTCTCACCGGAGCGGCCTTCCTGCTTTCGAAATCGAAGTCATGTTCGGTGATCCAATCAGATTCTTCAAGGAGGAAGGCGCGTTCAATACTGTGCTTCAACTCACGGACATTCCCCTCCCAATCATGTTCCATGAGGATCTGCAGAGCGTGAGGGGTCAGACCCCGGATCTTCTTGTTGTATTCCCTGTTGAAGGAATCGAGAAAACTGCGGCACAGCAGGGGGATGTCCTCCTTCCTCTCGCGCAAGGGGGGGAGCTCGAGCGGAAGGATCTTCAGGCGATGGTACAGGTCCTTACGAAACTCCCCCGTTCTCATTTTTGCCTCAAGGTCAACGCTCGTGGCGGCAATCACACGCGCCCTGACGGGAACATCACGCACACCCCCGACTCTTCGCATCGAGCGATCTTCGATAACTTTCAGGAGTTTTGACTGAGTTGCGAGAGAGATGTCGCCGATCTCGTCGAGGAAGATTGACCCGTCGCCTGCGAGCTCGAAGAGTCCGATCTTCCTTTCCTTTGCATCCGTAAATGCCCCCCTTTCATATCCAAAGAGCTCCGATTCGAGGAGGGTCTCCGGCAGGGCCGAGCAGGCGATGTCCACAAACGGGCTGTTCCTGTTTTTTCCGTTATAGTGAATCGCCCGCGCAAAGAGCTCTTTCCCCGTCCCCGTCTCTCCTGTGATCAGCACTGTCACCGTACTGTTCCGGATGACCTTCTGTGCGCGATCGAGCGTGACCTTCAACAGCGGAGACTTGCCAATGATCTGCCGGAAGTCGTATACCACCTGTTGGAGCTCGACGAATTTTTCTTTCTTTTTCTTTGCGATCCAGTCATTGTACACCATTGCGATCTGCTGGGAGATCTTTCTCTGCTCACCGGGAACAATGAAGTAGGCCGACACACCCAGCTTGACGAGTTCAACCGCGACAGCATGGTCAGGATCATTCGCCATTGCCAGAATGGGTACGTCCGGAAACTGCGACGAGAATTCGCCCAGTGCCGATCGCATCATGATATTGTCATGCGTCACGTCGAGAAGCACCAGGTCGGGAGTCTTGAACATGGCCCGGCCGGAAAGAAAATGCGGCGAGGAGACAAATTTCAGGTGCATGTCGTCGGCAGGCTGGATGTACCGCCGAACCCGCTCCATGATTCCCTTCCTGCCTGACAACAGAATGACGAATTTGTCGTTGCGGGATGCCAACCTCGGGTGTCTCCTACATGTTCAGGTGTGAATCAAGCGCTGCGAGGATTCGCTCCTTATCATCTGCCATAAGATAGCTATTCTTCAGCCCGGATGACGTGAATTGAGCAAGAAAAAACCGCAACACGAGCCTTGCCTTTATAAAGCACTCCTTTGCCCTCTCCCCCTGTCCGCGCTTGAGAAACTCCTTTCCCAGCGCAACGGCCAGTTTCCAGGTCACCTCCGTTACCGGTTCCTTCGCAATCGCGTCGAATCCCTCCCGGAAGAGCGTGAGCGGCTTCTCCGGAACACTTGACGGGGAAGATGCGGCGATACTCCCGAGCAGATACGACGCCTCGGCCACGATCTGCGGACGTACACTCCGCCCTCCAGAATCCTTTGCCTGCCCGGCAAGTGTCACTGCCGCGCCGAGCCTGCCCATGCGATATTCGCATTCCGCCATACGCACCTTGAGAAGGTGCCATCGTTCGCTCTCTGCCTCATCATGAGGAGATTGCTCTGACTGCGTAAAGAAGAGGAGCGCTGCGTCATACCTGTCGAGGTCCATCATGTGCATTCCTCGAAGCCACAGCAACCGGAATCTGAAGGTTTCCAGACTCCTGGCATTCATCAGTGCTTCAGCCTCATCGAGATTCCCCCCCACCGATTCCACAGCACCCACCACACAATTCACCTGTGCGAGTTGCAGCAGCGTCTCCACCATTTCCTGGCCGTCATCCATGTCGCGATACAATCGCCGGGCATTTTCCCACAGCAGGAGCGCATGTTCATAGCGCCCCTCCGCAAAATTCACCTCGCCAAGGTTCGTGAGCACATAGGCACCTCCCTTCCTGGAATCCAGCCGGGAAAAAATCGCCCGGGCTTCGTCGTAGAAGTTCCTGGCCTCCTGAAACCGCTTCAGCTTGAAATGGGCGATGCCGAGATTGTTCTGAATCTGCGCTTGCTGGTTCAGGCTGCCATACTCCCTGCTCGTCGTCAGCGCATCGCTCAGGTGCTCTACCGCCCCAACGATGTCTCCTTTCGCACTCATCACATTGGCAATATTCATCATGGCATCAGCAACCCGCGCATGCTGTCGCGACGCCGAATAGATGTTCATTGCCTCCTTGAAGTACCCGGCCGATTGATCAAGCAGACCCTGAAAGAACGAGGCAATACCAAGATCGTTATAGATGGAGGCGATGATCCCAGGGTTGCGGAGCTCCTTCGCCCGGGCAAGCTGGGCCGTACTCAAACGCTCAGCTTCAACAAAATTCCCGGTTGCTATCTCGATTCCCACAAGCTCCTGCTGGAGCTCCGCCAGCACCGTGGTGTCAACGGAGGTCCGGAGACCAGCCATGATATGTCGCTTTGACTCCTCGTAATTCCCCAGTCGGGAGTGAGCAAACCCGGCAGTCTTGTGGAGTGTCACCTCTTGAACAATATCCAGGGAGATTCTCCCGAGTTGTTCCTCTGCCAGCTTCACGGCTTCGCGAACGTCCCCGCAACTGAACAAGGCCTGAGCGAGCTTGATATTGATCCGGTCACAATCCGATGGAGGCGAGCCCCCGGCGAGGAGGACGGCGTCAGAGTAGAGCTCCTTCGCCATCCGGTACGCGGCAATCCTCATCCCCTCGTCCCCTGCAGCTTCCAGCCAGTGGATGCCCGGGGCGTCTTTTCCTCCCGACCTGTACTGGTACGCGAGCTCCTGTAAATCAGAAACTGTCCGGATTCCCGCAAACTCCTCCATCGCCGAAGCGACGGCAAGATGACTCTCCTTCCTGTTCTCCCCGATTGCCGCATACACGAGAGCCTTCAATCTCTCATGCCGCATCACAAACCTCTGACCGTCTTCATGCGAAGCGATCAGGCCTTCTGATTCGAGCGAGGAGAGGTACGCGATCGTCCGCTGCGGTTGAAACGGCAGGATGGCCTGAATGATCCCCAGACGCGCCGGCCACATGAAGCACGAGAGAATACCCAGGGTTAACTGCCGTTCCCGGCCAATCGTCTTGTACCGCGCCAGCAGGAGCTCGTCTATGTCGCGGGGGAGCTCTCCCAGAACGGCCTCAACAAGCTCCGCTGTGCCGGGAGACCGGTCCGGTAGAACCCTCGGCAGGAGGACGCTCACAGCCCGGAGGGCCTCAACGATGAGCGCCGGGAGACCTCCATACAGTTGATGAAGTCGAATCCCGAGCAACTCACCCAGCTCCGCCGGCGACAGCGTTGAGGCGCTCATAGCAGAAACGGATTGCGCGTCAAGCTCTTCCAGACGAACATGACGGGCGCCGACCGGCAGACTCGCTTCACCGTGCGCGGCCGCAAGTAGCAGCAACCGGTCCGACCGCGCATCGCGGGAAGCCATCCGCAGTATCTCCCCCGATTCAGGGTCGAGCAGATGCGCGTCATCAATAATAACAATAAGAGGAAAGAGCGACGACATCCCGCTGATCCAGCGTGCCAGAGCGTCGACGACTTTGTCTTTCTCCTTCACCCAGCTCACATGCAGCCCGCCGGCAGCGGCGTCGTCCACTCCGGGCACTCCCCCGATCACATCGGCAAATCTCTCCATCAACGCACCGGCTTCGACGGACCGGGACATCCCTTCTGCCCGGAGGAGAGGCAGGAGCGAGAGGATTCCGCTAAACGGCAGATCGCGCTGAGAAACGGTTACTTCGAAAACCGGAACATCGGCCGCCCGCGCCACCCGCGCCATTTCGCTCAAAAGAGCCGTCTTCCCGATTCCTTCGGGGCCTTCAACAACGATCGCGACGCAAGGATCGGCTTCAGAATCACCGGACAACGAGGCAATTGCTGAACCGATCACCCCCTTCTCCTTTTCCCGCCCGACGAAGCCCGGCCTGGGGAGCCGGTCAATGGCAAGGGTCGCCGCACCCAGATCATTTTCCAGCAAACCGCGGGCAGCTTCCCCCGCCGACTTGTACCGGCGGCCGGGATCCTTCTGGAGGAGGTTCGTCACAAGGGGGAGGAGTGAGGAATACTCCCGGTCAAGGCACCTGTGGAATTCCGGCTCTGTGGTCAACACCTTTTTGATAAGCTCGACCGGATCGCCTGCTTCAAACGGACAACGATCTTCGATAAGGTGGTATATCGTTGCGCCAAGCGAATACAGGTCAACCCGGTTGTCGAAAGTCTCGTGTCGCAAGAGCTCCGGAGCTGTGTATTCAAGCGTACCCCGGAGCGGGAATTCGAGTGTTGTATTCAGTCGGGCGCCGAAACCGAAATCCGTCAGCTTCAGCACCGGGAATTGATCATCGTCTTTCCCACCTGATATCAGGAATATGTTCTCAGGCTTGATGTCAAAGTGGATGATTCCCCTCTGATGAACATACGAAAGCACACCGAGTGCCTGGAGCACGAAATGGTTCAATTGCGCAGGGCCATCATGTTGCCGCCGGTGATCTTGCCACCACTCCCCGGCGGTTGATCCCTGGAGATACTCCATCGCGAAGAAGCGACGGCCCTGCAGGGCCGCGTCGTCGCTGTGGCGTATCATGCCAAAGTCGGATACCCGTACAAGGTTCGGATGGCGCAGCGCAGCAAGGATCGATACTTCATTCCTGAATTGTTCATCAGCGACGCGTCCGGATCGATCTTCTCCGTGAAGAATCTTCATTGCGGACTGCCGGCCTTCCTTCAGCACATCTTCAACAAGAAACACTTCTCCGCTGCCACCCTCCCCCAGTTTCCTCAGCGTGCGGTACCGGAAATTGATCATCGGTCATTTCTCCGGCGCGTCCGGGTTTCCCTCGACGGCGAGATTCCCGCCCATTGAATGGGCTGCGACAAGCACGACGGCCAGGAGAATCCCGGGGAACACGCCAATCCACCACGCCGAGGCGAGATAGCCCGTTGCTTCTCCCATGATGTTCCCCCAGGTCGCAGTCGGAGGTTGAATGCCAAGCCCGAGAAATCCCAACGAGGCTTCACCCAGAACGGCGTTGGCAAACTGCAAAACGGTGGCTGTCACTATCACGGGCCGGAGGTTCGGGAGGAGATGCCGGGTGATGATTTTCCAGGTCGAAACGCGAAGCAGCCTTGCCGCGAGAATGAACTCCCGTTCACGCAGCGAGACCACTTCAGCTCTCACGACTCTGGCGATCCCCATCCACCCGGACAGGGAGAGCACCACAACGACCGTGGTGATGGACTGACCGACGAACGCAAGGATCCCAATGACGAGAAACAACGATGGAATTGCAAGGAACAAATCCGTGAGCCGCATGAGCACGCCATCAAGAACGCCGCGGGACAATCCCGCCGAAAATCCGACCGCGCCACCTAGAAGCAGCGCTCCCAGGGCGGCACTGATTCCTATTCCCAGCGAGACCCTGGTTCCCGCGACAACCCTGGAGAAGACATCCCTTGCATTATCGTCTGTGCCGAACAGGAAGATCGTCCGAAACTCTCTGAGTGCAGCGCCCGCCGGCTGACCGACAGCCGCAGGATCAGCGGGTGGGTTCCTGCTCAACAGCACGGTCCGGTGCAACAGATAGTGATTCGCCTCCGTGAACGCGCGATGGATCGGACCCGCTGTGTCAGGGTCCGGACTGCCCGGATCAAGAAACTCCCGAACGTACCCTGTGGAGAGCGGCGGCAGCAATCGTGTCGTGACAAGGTTTCCCTGGATGTTCGGGTCAATGAGCGTCAGGAACGGCGAGGCAGCGGCCACGAACACGACCAGGCCGAAGATGCCCGTCGAGGAAACTCGCGCCCGGGTGATTGCCGATGGAACCTCCCGCACGATTTCTTTCCCCCTGTTCCGCACGGACACAATGACCGAGCGCAACAGCCACAAAGCTGTGACAATCCAGACTGTGCCGGCGACCCAATACTCAACGAGTGCAGGGTTCCAATAGGTGCCGAAAGGAGCCCGATGACCCGTTTCGAGAACACACCACGCCGCGAGAGATACGAGACTCGCAAGGATCAGCCGGTAGTGAACCATACTGACCAGAGCCACGATGGAAACCACGAGGATGCGCAAGGTGCGTTTCACTGTTTTCTATGTAAGCCGGATACGAGGATCAAGCCAGGCCCTGAGGAAGTCCGCAAGGATATTCGCCGCCACGACCAGGGCGCCTCCAGAAAGCGTACATCCGAGAATCATGGGATAGTCACGGCTGAAGATCGCCATCACGGCAAGCCTTCCCATGCCGGGCCACGCAAACAATGTCTCGCTGACAAGGACACCGGTGAGCAGCACGCCGATTTCGACACCGAGCACTGAAATGACGGGCCCCAGCGAGTTGGGAAGAATGTACGAACGAAACACCCTGCCCCTGGAGAGTCCCATGCCGATGGCAGCGGCGACATGGTCCTGCCTCATCGTCTCCGTCATGCTCGTTCTGAGATACCTTGCAATCGCTCCAATTCCGGGCGCCGCAACGGTAAGTGCGGGAAGCGCCAGGTGCTTCAGCAAGTCCCCGAACGCCGTCAACCCGCCCATCTGTTCCGCGCCGACAGCGTGCATCTGTGACGAGGGAAAGATCCCGAGCGAGAAAGAGAAGAGCGAAAGCAAGAGGATCCCGACCCAGAAGGACGGTAGCGAGTAGGCGACAAGGGTCAGGTTCGACAGAGAACGATCGAACCACGATCCGACATATCTGATGGCAAGCGCAGCAAGGACGAACGCGAGAAAACACTCGACAACAAGGGCGGTTCCGCCGAGCAGAAGAGTATTCGGGAACACGTGCAGGAGAACGTCCCTGACAGGAGCATTGTGTGCGACCGAATACCCAAGTTCGCCGCGCAGGGTTGAGGAGAGCCACGCCAGGTATTGATCCCACAATGAACGGTCAAGGCCGAACTGCGCGCGAAGCTGTTCGGCGACACGCGGCGGAATTCCCGGTGAAATGAACAAGCTTGCCTGATCACCGGGAAGCAAACGAGAAACGAAAAAGACAAGCGTCACCAACCCGAAAATCATGGGGATCGCGTGAAGCACCCTCCGTGTCAGGAATTTCACGAGGGACAACGCGGTACCCACTGCCGGTGATGCACGTGTCTCCAGAAGGGTTTGTCCATATGCGTACTACTGTGATGTCGATGCATCGGCCTGACCGGCGGGGCCGACATGCCATTCCCAGGCGTTATGCATAGTGCCCAGCACGCCAATACGCGTGCCTCGCACACCCCTGTTGACGGCGACGATACTGTTGATCCAATACAGGAATGTGCATGGCTGCTCTTCATGGACGATCCTCTGAAACTCCTTCCAGAGCGCGGCGCCGTCAGTTTCCGATTTCAGATTTCTTGCTGCGGCGAGAATACTGTCGACGCGCGCGTTTCGAAACCCGGTAAGATTGAACGGATACTTCGCAAGATCAGATCCCCAGAGATCATCCAGCTGCATTTGAAGAGGCACGCTGAAGCCTGCCAGCCACGCATCATACTTTCTTGTCGTGACCTCCTGCCAGAATGTCGCCCGCTCGACCTGCTCGATCTTCATATCAATCTTCACCTGCTTCAGTTGTTGTTGCACGGCCGCCGCAACAACAGTTCTCAACTGGTCGCCCGCGGGGACCTTGAGGACAAACGAAAACCGGACCTTGTCCCTGACGAGAATACCATCGCCGCCTGTATCCTTCCACCCTTCCCGCTCGAGTAATTCCCTCGATCCTTGCGGGTCGAACGGAAGAGGCCTCAGGCTGTCGTCGTATGCCCACCTGAAGAGCGGAGAGATTCCTCCGAAGGCCACCTGTCCATGTTTGCCGAGGTACGCATGAACGAGCTCATCTCTGTTGATGGCCATTGTGAGAGCCTTGCGGACGATACTTGATCCGAAGAGCCTGTGGGGTCTGATCGTCGCGGACGACGAGCCGGCATGAGTCTCGATCTCGATATTGTTCCAGCCGAGGAAGTCGTAGTCCCTTCCGGGCGTGGAGATTATTTCGACGTCGCGTGCGTCCGCTGCGAGCTTATCAGCATCGTCCGGCCTCACGCCGCTCACCATGTCGACGTCCCCCGATTGAAGCTGGGATAACCGCGAGCGATAATCCGGGATGATGCGAAGTATCAACTGTGAGAGCTTCGCGGGATACGGGACCACAGACTCCGGATTCGGCTGGAGCACGATCTCCTGCAGGGGTGTCCACCTCGCGAGGGAAAACGGCCCATACCCTACCGGTGATTTGTTCACAGGATCGGTTCGAATAGCCTTGCGCGGGAGATTCACAAGAATATGGGCCGGCAGTATGGGAAGTCCGGCATCAAACAACTGTCCCGGATACGCTCTGGCAAAATGGAAGAGTACCGTGGAATCATCTTTCGCTTCGACACTTTTCCGTATGTCAAGCTTCCCACCGGTATGCCTCAGATTGTCCACTGCTGCTTGCCGGACGCTCGCAACATCAGGGTCACCGTACAGCTCGTACGTGAGCTGGACGTCCCTTGCCGTCACCGGCGTCCCGTCGGTCCATCGTGCGTTGGGAAGCAGATGAAACACAATGTCACGATCCTGATTGGCGTATTCCCACGAGCGGGCAAGCAACGGGCCATACCTGAGCTTGCCCGAGTTGAGATCAAAATCGGAGCTCACCAGGGCGGGGAACAGAAGGTCGTTGATCTCTCCCGCGGCGATGTCTTCCGCAAAGAGAGGATTGAAGCTGTCTATGTCACCTGCAATAGCAATAACAACGACGGGTCGATGGAGTGATCCCGACTCCCCCTCTTTCTTTGTTCCGCATCCAAGCAGCGGAATCGAAAGGACAAGCGGGAGGACAAGACAAACTCTTGGTCTCATTGAGAGTCCCCTCCTGAATCGAGCGAACGAAAACACCTGGGAGAATATAGGTATCGACCGTGGCGTTGTCAATACAACGGGCAGATTGTACTTCTGCGTGAGCCGTTTGAGTTTGAGACCGCTTTTGGGTATCATCACTCCCGAACGACATGACAAGCACGAGCGACGCACACAATCTTCTCAAAGCAGCCAATCTCTCCGTTTCCGCCCCGATGCCGGGGGGGAGAAGAGCACTGATCGATGATGTCTCCATCACGGTACGTGAGAGTGAGGTTCTCATCATTCTTGGCGAGAGCGGAAGCGGCAAAACCATTCTCAGCCGGTCTTTGACAAGGCTCTTTCCCGTCACTTCTGATTTGAGAGTCGATGGTTCGGTCACATTTGAAGGTCAGGATTTGTTGCGCCTGCGTGAGGGCGAACTGTCCCCCATTCGACGCCGCAAAATACGGTATGTGTTTCAGGAACCCATGGAGTCGCTCAACCCGCTGGCCAGGATCGGTCAGCAGATGCGTCTGGCGACTGGCGACCAGTCCAACAGTGACACTCTCCTGCACAGCACGCTGCGCCTTGTGGGACTCGATGCCGGCCAGGAGTTACTCGATCTCTACCCGCATGAGCTTAGTATCGGGATGGCTCAGAGAGTATGTATCGCCATGGCTGTGCTTCCGTCACCAACCCTACTGATCGCCGACGAACCCACGAGCGCCGTTGATGCCTCTCTCCGGCGCAAGATACTCGATCTCCTGATCTCAATTCAGCGCGACCGAATGATGTCGCTTGTCCTGATCACGCACGACCTCGATGTGGCGCGTTATTACGGAGACCGCATCATAGTCATGTATGGCGGGAAGATTGTCGAGTCAGCCCCGTTGAAGGCCTTTTTTGACAACCCCCTGCACCCTTACTCCCGGCAATTGGTCGACGCGCAGTCCACAGCTCAAAAGCATGCGAGCCCACCGGATCGGAACGCAGAAGCCGTCACTCCTGATGTTCGGCACCAGGGCTGCGCTTTCCAGCCCAGGTGCCCGATTGCCGAAAACAAGTGCAAGGAGACCGCACCAGACATGGAACAGTTCGCCGGAGAAAGAGAAGTCCGATGTTTCTGCTTGAAGTAAATGGCCTCTGCTTCACGATGCGCCTCAACTCAATTATCAGCTTCAAGAGGAAGAGACGGCCGCTGCTCACGGGGGTGTCACTTCGGATCGAAGCGGGGAATTCCGTAGCTCTGCTTGGAGAGAGTGGAAGCGGGAAGACCACGCTCGCGCGCTGCATCGTCGGATTGCAGAAACCCGACTCGGGGACAATCGCCTACAATGGCATCAACCTCTTTCCGCAGACGGAGAACCGCAGGGCAATTGGCGCCGGGATCCAGATGCTCTTTCAGTCAAGCGGCGCTTCCCTGGATCCATGTATGACCGTGCTGGATTCTCTTGCCGAGGGAATCACAAGCCGTGCCGGGAAATCGTCCGGAACCGTTGCGGAGGCAGAAGGGCTGGTGTCATCCGTGGGATTGTCGAGGGATTGTCTGGGACGTCTTCCGTCCCAACTCAGCGGCGGGCAACGCCAGCGGATCGCCCTTGCAAGAGTGCTTGCGGCTGCACCGCGGCTATTGGTTCTTGACGAACCGACATCAGCTCTCGATGCCCTTACTTCGGCACATTTGCTTCAGCTGCTGAAATCGTTGCAGGCAAAGGAAGGTTTTTCTCTTCTTTTCATAACCCACCACGTACAGACCGCGCTCTCCTTCTGCGATCGTGTCGCCGTACTCCACGACGGAGTGATTGTGGAGGAAGGCTCAAGCGAGGATGTGCACAAGCATCCTCGCCATGAATACACACGACAGCTCCTGGAGGATAGCTGGATTTCCACTTGATGTATGGGACCTGCGAGAGAGATTGTCAGGGGACGATGCTGCAGACGAACGGGGTCTTCAATTCGTACCGGCTGACCCCGCAGGGGAATTTCCAGCCGAGCTTCGTGATCGACATGGGGGGAAGACAGGACCATGACATCCTTGCATATGGGGGGAGCGTGTGTTAGATTTCCAGTGTCCGCACACGCGGGGGCGTGAATTTCAAAAAGATCTTTGCATCGGTCTCTTCGCAAAAATGCGGAGAGGCCTTTTTTTCTTCTCTTATGAAATACGGCGCACACTCCTACATCTTCACGGAACGCTGGTCGGACGACCAGCTGCATATACTGGACACGGCAAAAGAACTCGGGCTCAGCATGGTCGAGATCGCCGTGGGGGACGATGTCTTCTTCGACCGCCGCAGGAGCGGCAAGCATGCCGCATCCCTGGGACTCGACCTTTTCGTCGGGCCGGGAGGCGTGTGGCCTTTGGAATGCGACCTCTCGGCGGATGAACCGGAGAACCGCGCACGGGGTCTCACCTGGCACAAACGGCAGGTGGACGCCGCCGCCGAACTCAGCGCGGTGGCATACGCCGGAGCGCTCTATGGGCATCCCGGCGTCGTCCAACGGAGGCCGCCCCCTTCGGATGAATACCCCCGGACCGCCGAAGGGCTGCATGCGCTCGCGGAATACGCGGCCGCGAGAAATGTCGTGATCGCGCTCGAGCCGATGAGCCATTTCCGTAGCCACATGGTCAACACGCCCGAACAGGTGATGCGGCTGATCGGCCTCGCCGACCACACGAACCTGCGCGTCCTCTTCGACACGTACCACTTCGTCACGGAGATACGGAGCTACGAAGCGGCCCTCCGTACCATCGCGCCACGCCTCTACGCACTCCACGCGTGCGAAAACGACAGGGGGACCCCCGGAGGGGGACTCATTCCATGGGAGGCGATATTCTCCGTCCTCCGTGAGACAGGGTTCAGCGGGTACGTAAGTCTTGAAAGTTATAATTCTTCAGTCGGCGATTTCGCGATTCAGAGAGGGTTGTTCCACAACGTCTGTCCGGACGGACGGGCGTTCACGGAACGCGGGATCGCATTCTTGAAGCGGATGGAGGCGAAGGCACGGAAGTAAGGTGCAATCAGTTTCCCGTTGCATGGTCCCCACACTGCCTGGAATCGGCGGGATCAACGATCACGCCAACTGCGGCGCCACAGGCGCCGCTTCGGGCGTGACCGTCAGTGCGACGAGGAGTCTTTGCCGGGACTGCGTGGAGCGTCATCTTTAGGCCGGACGGTGTCAAGCGCATGGCGATAGGCAAGCGCCGGTCCCCAGTGCCCGCGGGCCTGAAGCCAGGCGATGAACCTGTGCATGTCGAAGACGCGAACAAGAGAGAAAAGCACGAACCCGATCCCGGCCGCCCTGACAACGACCCAGAGGGCGGATTCAAGAGGCGAGCCGGACGCCAGTGTGAAGGCCACCACGATGAGGACCGGCAACCAGAAAAGCGGGCGCAAGAGATCCCTGAGTCCCCGCTTCATCGCTTCGGTCCTGCTCGCCGGCTTCCCCCCCAGGGCGATCCCTTTCCGCTTCCGAAACACGGCATCCCGAAGACGCCCGGGCATGTGCTGGCGCCGCTTCCATGCAATCAAAGTGAGCAGGCACGAGACCGCGCCGCAGGCGACCGACCAACCGGCGATCAGCACCAGCAGCCCCGGAGTCCTGACGTTCAGCAGCTTCGCCCCCCACGTGATGATGGAATCGTAGGCACGAATCAGATCGCTCCCGACGAACAGGAACTGGAGCGCAACCCCCTGTATCGCCGACCATGCACCGACAAGGAACCCCCCGAGCGCAACACCGAGTACATTCCAGCCGAGAACGGTCACCGCCCCCCCGTACAGGAGTCCCTGCATGGCGATGGCGAGCATCGGGCGTAAACGGTTTCCGGCAGGCGAGAGGGCCTTGAGCGAGGCGGAAATGAACGGGACCCAGACGACGCGCCTCCGGTGACGCAGGCCTGAAGCGGCGTACGTCATGATCACCGATTGCATGCTCGACATGAAGAGCCCGGTCATCGGCGCCTGGATCCCGTGAAGCAGAGCCCCGACCGAGGACTCGAACCCTCCGGCGCCCCCTCCGTACAGTCCCACCCGAATCCAGTCCGGATGTTCGTCGCACGCCCGGCGGAGAGTCTCCCACGCCTCCGGAGACGCCGCGTCGATCAGCATGTCGAACCCGGTCCCGAGCCTTTCTTTCAACGCCCCCTCCTCCCCCGCACGGACAGCGACAGCGATGACCCCCGGGTTCGACAAGACGATCCTGGACCAGAGCGCCATATGCCCGCCCCCGGCCGCCTCGACGGGCCCGAGCTCATCGATGATCACGAGCGACGGGGGATCCCCGCTCCCAAGACCGTCCGCCCAGAGATCGAGCTCGCGCGCAGCCTCAGGATCAAACCGATACGGAGGCTGGAGAGCAGGATCACGGACGGCATACGGGAGACGCCTGGAATCCCTCAGCAACTCCAGGTCGTACCGCTCCGCACCGCGCCCCTCCTCCGGACGTTCACCGGCGCGTGCGACGAAGCCGTCCAGAGACCTCCCCTGGACGCGCCACCAGTCGGCAAGCCTGCACAGGAGAGAGGTCTTGCCAGAACCGACTTTCCCGAGTATCCCGATAAGGAGCAATTGACAAGAGAAGGAAAGTTTCACAAACGACAATGATGCATGCGTTGTAACAAAGCTCAGTCTCCCGTCAATTGCAGCAGCCGGGACTTCGAGAATGTGCGGACCATTTTCCTGTCTGTAACCTCCACCGTGAGCGTACAGATCCCCCTGTCATACGCGCGGACGTCGACCCGGGCCAGCTCCGCGGCCGATTCGTCCTGCCCGGAATGGTCGCCGTCGTATGCGACGATGCTCGCGTCGTTCGGGCCCGATTCCCCCGGCGTCAGCAGGACGCGGGAGCGATAGGCTGTCTTTCCGTCGGCGTCCTTCGTGAGGTTGTATATCTGCCAGTAGACGTACAGAGGTTTGGCCCGGGGCACGGCATCGAACGGGCTCGCAATCACCTTCACGCCGTTGATTTCGATGCTGCTCCTTGCGTTGGACGGGAGGAGGAGCTCTATGTCACTGAGCATCGGCACGGTCGCCGGGTAGTCCGGTATGCGGATCTGCCTGTCCCACGTCGAGACCATATCCAGACCGAGGGGCCGTGCGTGCATCGCGATCCTGACAGAATCGGGGCGGAGCACGAACCGGTACAGCTCGACGTACGAGCCGGTCGTCCCGGACCCGAGGGGAAGCGAAAGCGTGTCGAGCTCGGAGGCCATGACCTCGCCGTTCGTCTTATTCATGGAGAGGCCGATTTCGATGCGAAGGGTCTTCACAGTATCACCGAGGTCCTTCGCAATGTCCCCCACGGGAATGGCATAGGAGACATTCACGA
The DNA here is from genome assembly GCA_003158475.1 of Ignavibacteriota bacterium. Lineage (GTDB taxonomy): Bacteria > Bacteroidota > Ignavibacteria > UBA10030 > UBA6906 > Fen-1273. Next base: position 18,357 of record PMJR01000050.1, read on the forward strand.
GCGTTCTTCCGGTGTCGCCCCTGAAGGCATTGACCGAATGGGGAATGGCGAACACCTTCGTCTCCTTCTTCCATGTGTGCTCGTCGGTCGCAAGCGCGCCACTGACCGTCGTCTCCGATTCCACACGCAACTGGTCCTGCAGTTCCGACTGGTCGAGCACCTGTCCGTTCAGAAGCCTGTTATACCTCTGGTCCCACATCACGAGGTTCTCCCACATCTGGTGATCCTCCGGGAGACTGGTGAGGCGCCAGTTGTTCCCGGTGGAATTTACCTGGGTGAAATAGAATATCCTTTTCGGCGATTCCTCCGTCCCGTTGTAAAGCCAGGATTCGTTGAGATTCTCTCCTATGGTCCGCTGGATATCGTCGGGGTCCCCGTGACGCACATACACCAGCCCTTTGTCGTTGAATTCCTGATTCAGCGAAAAAGCCCGGGGGAAATTGAGATAATGCAGCTTGTCGGGATCGTTGAAGTGGGTCCGGAATCCGTAGTATTCGAACTCCTGTTCCGCGCGGATGATCCGGCGTTCGTGCTCGGCAAGACGGACATTCAACTTTGCGGCCGGAGAGGGGTTTCGGAGATTCCAGAAAAGGCGGAAGAACGCCGACTTCTTCCGGTCCGATGTGAGTGACCTGTAATGCTTCAATTCGAGGTCGGTGAGGATATACTTGACGTCTTCAAAGATGACGGCCGACCCGAGCCACGAAGAGATACTGTCGACGCCGCTCCAGTAGAACGCTTCGCCCCGTGCAGGGTCTCCCTGCGCAAAGCGAATCCTTGCAAGTGAACAGTAGATCGCCTGGAGGGGAATTCCTTCCGCGCGGCCGAGAATGTCTTTGAGAAGCTGTTCGGCCTCCACGTATCTCCTCTGCCGGCGCAGCGCCTCCGCCGCAAAGTAGAGGGCAAACGGGTCGCGCCTCCGCCCCAGGAGCTGAAATATCTCGCCCGGAGACACGTTGGCCACCACAAACCGGTAGAGCTTGAAGAGGCCCAGCGGAGCGTCATACAGATCGGGTTTCCGTTCAATCTGCAGGCGCCCCAGGTCGAGGGCCGGGTCGTATTCGTCTTTGTAACGATAGAGGAGAGCAAGCTGGTAGAGTACATCCTGGTATGATGAGTCCCGCGCAAGCACCCAGAGAAAATTGTCCATGGACTTCTGCCATTGCCTCCTCCTCAGCAGCCAGGCAACCTGGGCACCGTATTCGCGGCGGCAAATCCCACCGTAGTAACGGGCGGCAATGCTTCCGGTGTCCCGGTCCATGACTTCCTCGAACTGGTCGCAGCCCTCCCCCCATTCATTCTCCGCAATGGCGACTTTCCCCAGTCCGAGGCGGGCTGCAGTCGATTTCCTGTCCTCGTGAAGAACCCAGGAGTAGATCTCTTTGGCTCTGGCGGTGTTCTCGAGCCGGAGCTCCTTGCCGGCTGCGGCGAGTGAATCTGCGGGCTTCGGGACGGCGTTCTGTGCACGCATAGACGTGCCGGCCCCAAGCAGAAGGATCAGGAGTACGAACTGCCTGTGAAGTGGGCTGCATGTTCTTTTCATTGCCCCTGCTTCGTCATCACAAGTGCGGTGAGGTCATACCCCTGATCCCTGATCCGTTCCAGGATCGCACTGTACACATCGCCACTGAGGACCGGAGTGCGGGAGAGTATCCAGAGGTATTCGCGTGACGGCTCGCCTATGACCGCGTAGGTGTAGTCGGGCGCAAGATCGATGATCCAGTAGTTCCCCCACACGAAGGGGAAAATGGACAGAAACGGGGGGGCAAACCGCACCTCGAGCTTCGAGGGGGGATCCTCCGCACTTTTCCTCCGTGCCTTCCCTTCCGCTTCCGAAATCTCCCCGTTCGCTTTGCGGCAGCGATTGACTACGCCGACAGTGCCGTCTTCCAGGAGGGTATACGTGGCAGTTACATCACTGACGCAGTCCTTCTGGAAACGGTTCGGGAGCCGCGCGATCTCGTACCACGTTCCGCAATAGCGGGCAAGATCGACCGATTTAACGACTTGAAGAGGCAAGGATTGGGGATCGCCCGCAAGCGGGGGGAACGGCATCGTGAATACCAGTGCGGTGAGGAGAAGATATGCGGTCATGGAATGCATGATCCGGTTGTGTCAGATGGAATCTCAGCGAGGAAACCCCGCCGATGAAATCACCGAACGGATCTGGCCGAGATGCCGTTCTTCGTGCGCGCCAATCGCGTCAAGGACCCGCTCCTCGTCCCTGTAGATTTCTTCGATATCGTGAAATGTCATGTCTGTCTACTTCCTCCATTCCGGGACGCGCCCCGGCGTCCAGGGAGCGCCGAGACCTTCCATCCGATTCTCGATGCCCTTCAGATTCGTGTCCACCAGGGTGTGGAGATTCGCAAGGAGAGGGGCAAACTCGTCCGCCGCCCTCTCGTAGGCGTCACGCTGCGTCTGCGTCGGCGCACCCGAGGACTGCCACTGGTCGTCCACTATCCCGTTCACGAGGTCGACGATCGATTGAACCTCCGGCTCGTTGCGCGAGGTCAATGTCCTGTCCCCTTTCAGAACACGTGTCACCTCGCGGAGGTTCGCTTCCAGCGTGTCGACTGCCCGGCTGAGTCCCGCCGAAGGCGCCTGCATTTCATTCATTGCTTTTTTCATCAGCGCGATCCGGTTGTTCAGTTCATCCACCGACTGCGACGCTCCGAGGACGGCCCGCTGAAGCGATGCGACCGAGCGCTGGAATTGCTGAAGCGCATTCCTGTCCGGGGCCGGAAGTGAGCTGTTGGAGAGGACGGCGGCTGAAAAAGCTGCAGGCGCGCCAATTTCGGTCGTGACGCCGTCCACTCTCTTCGACATGCTCACTTTGTATGTGCCGGGCATGGCCAGAGGGGACTGATCCCCGAAAACGAAGGCATCGGGCTCCGCCTCTTTCAGCCGCGCAGGAGTGAGGGGGGAATACCGGAGGTTCCATGTGACCCTGTTGAAGCCCTTCGTTAGCGGACCGCTCAGCCTCCGGACGACATTGCCCGAACCGTCGGTCACGGTCAGCATGAGGGCGGGAGGCTCTTCCTCGTCCTCCCGGCGGAGCTCCTCGTAGGACGGGTACGGAGAAGTCTCCCCTTTCTTCAGGGCATCCTTCTCTTTCTCCTTCCGGGTCTGCGCGCGGGTCTTGAGTGTGTCCTTCAGATAGTACGTGAAGGTCGCGCCGAACGGGGGATTCGGAGCGGTGTAAAATGATTCTCCCTGGAATCCCTTCCCTGCCAGCCCGTACGGACGCGACTCAATGTACATGGGAGCGTCCTTCACCGGGAAGAGACGGGATTCCTGAGCCAGCATCTCGGCCGTGAGGCCGCGCAGAGGAGTGTAATCATCGAGGATATAAAACCCTCGCCCGAACGTGCCGAGGACGAGGTCGTTTTCCCGCTTCTGTATTGCGATATCCCTCACGGCGATCGTCGGGAGTCCCCCTTTAAGCTGAACCCATTTTTTCCCCCCGTCAACCGTAAAGAAGAGACCGAACTCTGTCCCCGCAAAAAGCAGGTCCCTGTTCACGGGATCTTCCGCAAGAGTATAGACAGTCCCCCGCACGGGGAGATTCCCGCTCACCGAGGTCCAGGATCGTCCGGCGTCCCCGCTCCTGAGGAGGTACGGGTGGAAGTCAGCGTTCTGATGGTTATCAAACGCGGCATAGACCGCTCCGGATTCGTGGCGCGAGGGGGTGACGCAACTGACATACGTATTCAGGGGGATCCCGGGGAATTTCTCCACCGCTCTCCAGATCGTCCCGCCGTCCTCGCTCACCCGGAGAAGACCGTCGTCCGTGCCGACGTAGAGGAGCCCTTCCTTCAGCGGAGATTCTGCAAGCGAGACACAATTGCCATAGAACGACGTGGAAGAGTTCTTCGCGACCGCGTCGATCCCCCAGACCTTCCCCATGACGGGGAGATTGTTCCTGTCGAGCTTCCTTGTCAGATCGCCGCTCACTTTCCTCCAGGTGTTCCCCCTGTCATCGCTCCGGAAGAGGAGGTTTGCCGCGAAATAGAGCCTCGTGTGTGAATGGGGGCTTATAATAAGAGGCGAGTCCCAGTTCCACCGGAAGGGGGGCTCTCCGGTCCCTTCCTTCGGCTGTATGCCCATCAGCTCGCCGCTCTTTTTGTCAAACCGGACAAGTCCCCCGTACTGTGATTCGGAATAGACCGTGTTGGGGTCCTCCGGATCTATGCGGGTGACAAACCCATCCCCCGTTGCGGATACCAGCCAGTTTGCGTTTTCTATTCCCGAAGCACTTGCGGTGCGGGACGGGCCCCCGAGGGAGAAGTTATCCTGCGTGCCGCCGTAGACGTTGTAGAACGGCGCCGCCCCGTCGACGTCGACACGATAAAACTGCGTGATCGGCAGATTGTTCTTGAACGCCCAGGTCTCGCCACGGTCGAAGCTTTCGTAGACTCCCCCGTCGCAGCCGTCCAGGTAGTAGTCCGGTTTCTTCGGGTCGATCCAGAACGCGTGGTTATCCACGTGCTTGGATTTTTCACCCAGGTTGCGGAACGTCTTCCCCCCGTCGTCGGTGACCTTGAGGAAGACGTCCATGGAGTAGACGCGTTCGACGTTCACGGGGTCGCAGTAGATCTTGTTGTAGTACTGGGGGCCCCCCGGGACGTAGTCGCCCCGTTTCTCCCATGACCCGCCACGGTCTGCGGTCCTGTAGAAACCCCCTTTGGTGTTCGGGAGCTCGATCACCGCGTAGATGATGTCGGGGTTGACGGGTGAAATCGCAAGACCTATCCTCCCGACATCCCCGTCCGGAAGCCCGCCCGAGAGCTTTTTCCATGTAGCGCCACCGTCCGTCGATTTATGTATCGCACATTCCGGACCGCCGTCGATGAGCGTCCAGACATGGCGCCGTCGCTGGTATGCAGCTGCGTAGAGAACGTCCGGATTCCTCGGATCCATGACCAGGTCGCTCACACCGGTGTTCTCGCTGATATTCAGGACGAGGGTCCACGTCTTTCCGGCGTCGGTCGTCTTGTAGAGCCCGCGGTCCCCCCCGGGACCCCAAAGGGGTCCCTGTGCGGCGACATACACGACGGAAGAGTTGCGCGGATCGATCACGATCTTCCCGATATGCTCCGAGGCCTTCAGACCCAGGTTCTCCCAGCTCTTCCCTCCGTCCTCCGAGCGGTATATCCCGTCGCCGTATGAGACGCTCCGCTGGCTGTTGTTCTCTCCTGTCCCGACCCAGACCACGGAGGGGTTGTTCGGGTCAATGACAACGCACCCGATCGAATACGATGATTCGCCATCGAAGACCGGCTCCCATGTCGTGCCGGCATTGACGGTCTTCCAGACACCGCCCGACGCCGCGGCAACGAAGTACCTGCTCCGGTCGCGCGGATCTACGGCGATATCCGCGACCCTACCGGAGGTGACAGCGGGACCGATGGAGCGGAACTTGAGCCCCTTGAACGTCTCGGCCGACAGCGGATCCTTCGCTTTGCCGGCGTCGGGTTCATCGTTGGGTCTGAACCCGGAATGAGCCAGCAGAGAGAGGGCGCACAGAACAAGGGGGAGAGATCGGGTCATGAGATACTCCGTTACAAAAAACGTGGTTTGTTCGGCTGCAAGCGTGATGCGAAAGGTCCGGGTGGTCTCCTGCTCGCACACTATTTGGAAAGGAACTCGCCGACAACTTCGTTGAATTCTTCCGGTTTTTCCATGTTCACCATGTGCGCCGCCCCCTTGATGACGACTTTCCGGGACCCGGGTATACCCTTGAGAACCAGGCCGGAGATTTCCTGTATGCCGGCCATGTCCAGGTCGCCCTGGACGAACAGTGTCGGGATGTGGATCGACGAAAGACGCCCGATCGCGGGAGGCTGGAGTGGGATCGTCGTGTTGTCGGGTTCCGGTTTGCTGAGCGTGGCCTTGCACATTTCCCGCACCTTCTGCCGGACGTCGCGATTCACCTGCTCCGGAGTACGGTGCGGACCGTCGGTCCACGAGCGCTGGAAATACTCAACATACGCGTTCATGTCCTTTCTTGCAGCCGCGTCGGCCTGCTTCTTCTGATTCACCTTCAGCGTGGAATCCCGGAATTCGTATCCCGACAAACCCGAGGAGACAAGGACGAGGGCGCTCACCTTCTCGGGGTGTGCCAGCGCGAAATCGATCGCGATGGCTCCGCCGAGAGAAAGTCCGACAAGTCTCGCACGCTGTATCCCGAGCGCCTCCATGATCCTGTTGAGGTCCTCGTGGTAGGAAAACGAGTCAGGCAGGCCACGCGAGAGTCCGTGATTCCTGTTGTCATACCGTACGACGCGTGACCAGCGGCTGAAGAGCTCGAACTGTCCATCCCACATTCTCCTGTCGAGGAGTCCTCCGTGAATAAGGATCAGCGGTTCTCCCTTCCCGGTCTCTTCATAGTAGAGTGAATACCTGCCGACGGGGACGTACCCCGTTTTGACCGGCGGGGGCGGCCCGGGTGGGGTTTCCCCGGGGAAGAGGAAAAACATCAGCAGGCATATCAGCGCCGTCAGGTGTTCCATCTGTCACCGCCTCCCAAGTGCGAAGCAGACCGGCCAATGGACCGGGTCCACGAGTGAACATACGGAGAGATAGTAACGAATACAATCAGAGGATCAGCGAGTAGCAGAAGACATCCGCCGGTTCACCGGGAGCGAGATTCGGGAACTCCGTGTGCCGGCGGATGCGGCATCGGAGGAATATAGCAAGATCGGCAATGTTTTGCTACATTACACATCGATCGAGATGAAAGGACCTCCCATATGGAAGACGCTCTCCTCCTCCACAGATTACAATTCGCATTTACTGCTTCGTACCACTACCTCTTCCCACAGCTCACGATGGGACTCGCGCTGCTCATTGTGATAATGAAATGGGCATCACTCCGCACCGGCAACGAGCTGTACAATAACAGCGCGAGATTCTGGGGAAAGATATTCGCAATCAACTTCGCGGTCGGCGTCGTGACAGGGATACCGATGGAATTCCAGTTCGGCACGAACTGGGCCCGTTTCTCCACGTATGCGGGGGGAGTCATCGGGCAGACGCTCGCCATGGAAGGGGTCTTCGCATTCTTCCTGGAGTCCAGTTTCCTCGGGCTGTTTCTCTTCGGTGAAAAGAAGCTCGGCCCGAGGTTGCACTTCCTGTCGGCATTCATGGTGTTCCTCGGGTCCTGGATTTCGGGGTACTTCATCATCGTGACAAACGCATGGATGCAGCACCCGGTCGGCTATGCGCCCGGACCGAACGGGACGGTAACGCTGAGCAGCCTGGGGGACCTGCTCCTCAACCCCTGGGCCCTCTGGCAATACCTGCACAACATGACCGGGGCGGTGGTGACCGCATCATTTTGCGTCGCTGCGGCGGGCGCATATTATCTCCTTGCCCGCAGGGATGAAGAGTACGGGAAAATATTCGTCCGCATCGGCGTCATCGCGGGGCTCATCTCGTCGTTCCTGATGGCATTTCCCACCGGCGATGCGCAGGGGAAGAACATCGCGTTCAACCAGCCCGTCACGCTTGCGGCGATGGAGGGTCTGTTCCAAACCGAGGACGGGGCCCCCCTCGTCCTCATCGGACAACCCGACATGGAAAAGAAAAAACTGGACAACCCGCTCCACGTCCCGAAGATGCTGAGCGTCCTTACGTACAACCGGTGGGGAGCAGAAGTGAAGGGACTGAACGCATTCCCTGAGTCCCTCTGGCCGACCAATATCCCGCTCCTCTATTACAGTTACCACATCATGGTAGGACTGGGGACCATATTCATAGCGATCACCGCGGCAGGGAGCTGGCTCCTCTGGAGGAAGAGAGCGTACGCCGCGCGGCCGTTCCTCTGGGTTCTGATGCTTTCTTTCCCCTTTCCGTTCATCGCGAACACCGCCGGCTGGACTACCGCCGAACTCGGGAGGCAGCCGTGGCTTGTCTACGGCCTCATGCGGACCCCCGCAGGGACATCTGCCAACGTCTCGGCTGGAAATGCCCTTTTCACGCTCATCGGCTTCCTGGGACTGTACTTTGTCATCGGTGTGCTCTTCCTTCTCCTGGTGATGAAAGCGATAGGGGCAGGACCCGCCCACGTCTCCCATCACGAAAGGGAATGAGCCCATGGAGATACTCTGGTTCTGCATCATCGCGTTCATGCTCTGCATGTACGTCATACTCGACGGTTTCGATCTCGGAGCGGGGATACTGCACCTTTCCGCCGCGCGGAATAACGACGAACGCCGGAGCGTCCTCGGAGCGATCGGGCCCTTCTGGGACGGGAACGAGGTCTGGCTGATTGCGGCGGGGGGTACGCTCTACTTCGCATTCCCTCGCCTGTACGCATCGAGCTTCAGCGGGTTTTATCTTCCCCTGATGATTGTCCTCTGGCTCCTGATACTCCGGGGACTGGGGATAGAAATGCGCCACCAGGTGGACCACCCGATGTGGCGTTCATTCTGGGACGGCACATTCTCGATCGCCAGCGCGTTGCTGGCAATATTCCTGGGGGCCGCCCTGGGGAACGTGGTCCGAGGGGTTCCTCTCGGCCCGGAAGGGTACTTCTTCACACCGCTCTGGACCTCGTTCACGGTCCAGCCGGACGCCGGCATACTCGACTGGTTCACCGTCCTGATGGGACTCGTCGGGCTCTCGACGCTCGCCGTTCACGGCGGAAACTACATTGCGATGAAGACTACCGGGGACCTGCAAGTGCGGGCACGTGCGGATGTGCGCCTCTGGTCATGGGGTATGCTCCTCACGTCTCTCGGTGCGGCGGTCTCCGCTTTCGCGATCAGGCCCGGCATATGGACCAATTATTCGGAGCATCCATGGGGTTGCGTCTTCCCGCTGCTCGGGGCGGCGGGACTGGGCGGGATGTTCTATTTCAACCGTAAATCGGACGACGTGAAGGCGTTCCTCTCGTCATCGGCGTTCATCGTCGGGATGCTCTCATCGACCGCGTTCGGACTCTTCCCTTACGTCCTTCCCTCCTCGACCGTGGAGAGTTACGGGCTGACGGTCTACAATACGGCGGCGCAGAGTTACGGGCTGGGGATCGGGATCGTGTGGTGGACGATCGGGATCGTCATCGCGCTAGGCTATTTTACGTACCTCTTCCGTTCGTTCAGGGGAAAGGTCAAGGTTCAAAAGGAGGGATACTGAGGCCCGGCCGCTCAGCACGGGCGTACTCCAGTCGGGAGTTTTTTCGAGGCAATGAGCCGGCTGACTGTGACGAATGTGTACCCCCTTCTCCGGAGATTCGCGATGATCTCCGGCAGCGCCTCCGCCGTGTGCCACCCGCGCGCGTTGATATGCATGACGATAATTGAACCTCCCCGCGCCATCGACGAAACATACCGGACGATCGCCTGCTCCGGAATCAGGGAGTCGGGGTCGCCGGAGGCGAGGTCGTACTGGATAACGGTCAGTCCGAGCGACTCTGCTATCGCGGCGACGCGCGCGTCCACTTCACCGTACGGGGCACGGAAGAGGATCGGCTCTTTTCCGATGACCCGGGTTACGGCGCGCTCCCCCCTTCGGAGCTCATTCCTGATGCTGTCGTCGGAAAGCGTCACCAGGTGCGGATGCATATAGGCGTGATTCCCGAATTCAATCAGGGAATCAGATGCGAGGGGTCGAAGGGCGCGGGCGACGTCTTTCGCCCACTTGCCGCCGAGGAATATCGTCGCGGGAGTCCGCGTTCGGAGAAGGACGCCGGCGACCGCCGTGTCGAGTTTCCCGCGCCCCCGGGAGGAGCAGGCATCGAACGTGAGAGCGATCTCCCTCGTCTTCCGCGGCCCGTGCCGTATCACGCCCGGGATATCGGGGACCGGGTGGGTTTTGCCGCCGGAGAGCGGCGCGGCAGAGACCATGGCCGAGGCGATAAGGAAGCAGGCACAGGACGAAGAGAGCCGCCGGGTCTTCCGGTTCATAGAGCCCCCCCTCATTGACGGTGCCCCGGACCGGACCTCTTGCGGCGCTGCCCGATAAGCGATGCGACAATGGCAACGGCAAGCACCGCAATGACGATCGCCAGGGCAGTGCCGATCGGGATATGGACAAAATCGACAAGGAGCATCTTGAGCCCGATAAAAATAAGCACAACCGAGAGACCGTGGCTCAGGAACTTGAACGTCTTCAGGACGCTCTCGAGGAGGAAATAGCTGGCGCGAAGGCCGAGAATGGCGAATATATTCGATGTGAATGCAATGAACGGATCGTGCGTTACCCCGAACACCGCCGGGATCGAATCCACGGCGAACACGATATCCGTCGTCTCGATGGTGATGAGGACAAGAAAGAGGGGTGTGAGAAGGAGCCTCCGGTCCTTACGGAGGAAGAAGCGTCCCGCACCGAACTCCGCTGTCACCGGAAACAGGGTGCGTGCAGCGCGGATGATCAGGTTCCTGTCGGGGTGCACCTCGACGTCCTTTTCTTTCAGCATCTTCCAGCCGCTGTAAACGAGGATGGCACCGAAGAAATAGAGTATCCACTCAAACCGCACGATAAGGGCGACACCGGCCGCGATAAACAGGGCGCGTGTCACCAGGGCGCCGACAACCCCCCAGAACAGCGCACGGTGATGGTATTGCCTGGGAACGCCGAAGTAGGAAAAAATCAGGACGAACACGAAGAGGTTGTCGAACGAGAGGGCGCGCTCTATTACATAGCCGGTGAAAAATTCCAGTCCCCGCTCCGGCCCCGCGGAGAGGAACACCGCGCCGTTGAACAGGAGGGCGACGACGGTCCACACGATGCTCCAGATGAGCGCTTCCCTGAAACCGATCTCGTGCGCTTTCCTGTTGAAGACGCCGAGGTCGATCGCCAGCATCAGGACTACGACGACGCCGAACGCGATCCAGAGAAGGCTCATCATTTCATATTCCGGACGCGTACCTCGACCCCTTTCGTCTCCTTCAGCAGCGGGGCAAGTTTTCCGGGATCAGTCTGGGAAAAGTGATACGGGTAGAGAATCCTCGGCTTGAACGCCTTCGCCGCCTCCGCGACCATTTCCGGGGTCATTGTATAGGGGAGATTCATCGGGAGGAAGGCGACGTCGATGTCCCTGAGCGCTTCCATCTCCGGAGTGTTCTCGGTGTCCCCCGCAATGTAAATCCGCGTGTGCCCGATCGTCACCACATAGCCGTTCCCTTCCCCCTTCGGATGGAACGGTGTGCCGTCGGGGCGCATATGAACGAGATTGTATGCGGGGACGGCTTCGACCGTGAGCCCCATGACCTTCTGCACGTCACCGTTCTTCATGACGATGCCGCCGCTCACGCGTTCAGCACACTTCGCGGTCAGGAGCATCACGGTCGACCCGGTCCGGAGAAAGTTGATAGCCGTCGAGTCGAGGTGATCACCGTGGTGGTGCGTGATGAGTATGAGGTCGGCTTGCGGCAGTGTGCTGAAACCGGGGAGAGTGCTCCAGGGATCGATATGGATTGTCTTTCCCCCCCACCGGAGCATGAGCGTGCCATGACCGACAAAAGTGATCTCCACATTTCCCGCCGTCGTACCGATCGTGTCCCGTTGAAGTTCTTCCGCGGCCCTCAAAGGGACCACGGCCGCAATGACGGCGCATGCGAACGATGCTACGATCCGGATCATCTGTTTCCTCCAGAGTGTGTGCGACTCAGACGTGACGAAACTCCGGGAATATAACACCAATCAGGGGATAGTTCAACGTCCTGGGCCTGTTCGTGATCGACGGAAGCGTCACTCCCACGTCGCTCGGCGTGAATCCGCAGATCACGCTCCTCGCCATCGCGGAGAAGAGCGCCGAGTGGGTGGCGGAGAATTTCGCCGGCCTCGCCGGGTGAGACCATTGTTGCACTGATTTACAGATAATGCGCGGACAGCAATGTCGCCGTGCACAGATGCGAGTGACGGTGAACACTTGCATTCAATTGCGCTTCGCGCATTGGAACGGTAACCTGGAGGGGCGGCTGTTCGGCATTCATTTTTGCAGGACTCTTGTCCGATGTCGGGCGGGAGGCCGAACCTTTTTTGGTGGAGACGAAGAAGGTCGTGCTGATCCGCCGAGATCGGGGGACGTGCCCGGGACCGGGAAGGATGTGTATAACCCGCTCAAACGCAACTTCCGGGCCTTTCTATAGTATAATGAGGTGAATTATCCCATCCACGTCCTTCCCGAACCAGAGAGCCTCTCGTGCGCACATATCCGATAATCAGTGTCACATGTCTGATTTTCGGGTCCGTCGTCTTTTGGGCGCAATCGTCTGCATTCGAAGTGCCGGATTCCACCAGGCCGGAAATCCGCGCCGCGAAGATCGAGGGGAACCTCAAACTGACAGGGAACCTTGACGACCCGCGCTGGAATACCGCGCAGCCCGTTCTGCTCAACTACGAGATTCAACCGGGGGAGAACACACCTGCCCCCCAGAAAACGATTGCGCGCGTCTTATACAATACCGACTACGTGTATTTCGGTTTCGACTGCAAGGACACCGACCCGGCGGCAATACGCGCCCACATCAGCGACAGGGACAAGATATTCGACGACGACTTTGTCGGCATAATTCTCGATACATACGGCGACTACCAGCGCGCGTACGAGTTCTTCGTGAACCCGTTCGGGATACAGGCGGACCTGCTCCGGACCGGATACAACGAAGACGACAGCTTCGACGCGGTATGGGAAACGGCGGGGGCAAGGAACAAAGATGGATGGACGGCCGTCATGGCGATACCGTTCAAGAGCATCCGGTTCCCTGCCAGTCAGGAACAGAAGTGGTCATTAACACTCGGGAGAATATATCCGCGGGCCAGCCGTGCGTTCTTCTCCTGGACTCCCAATGACCGGAACAACCCCTGCCTGCAATGTCAGGGAGGATACCTGACGGGAATCTCCGGCGTGCAGTCCGTCTCCTCCGTCGAGCTCCTGCCCTACGTGGTCGGGCAGCAAAGCGGCCAGGTCGCCGACGACTCCGACCCCTCGTCGCGGTTCGAGAACGGGAAACCCAAGGGGAGAGTCGGGGGCGGCATACGATTTTCCCCCACCCCCGACCTCGCATTCGAGGCGGTCGTCAATCCGGATTTCAGCCAGGTCGAGTCTGACGCGACACAGATCAGCGTTAATTCCACGTTCGCACTGTTTTACTCCGAAAAGCGCCCATTCTTCCTTGTCGGCGCCGACATGTTCCAGAACCAGACCGGGACATTCTACTCCCGCACAATCAACAATCCCATCGGCGGGGCACGTGCGATCGGGAAATCAGGTTCGCTTTCATTTTCGTACCTCGCGGCCGCGGACCGGAATACCCCCTATATCGTCCCCGGAGAAGAGGGGAGCGATGTCGTCCAGACCGATGTGGAGTCGTTTTCCAATGTCGCCCGGGGGCGCTATGACTTCGGAAACGAGACGTACGTCGGCGGCATGGTGACCACACGGAACTCGGCCCGCGCGCACAACTATGTCGGCGGCCTTGACTGGAATTACAAGTTCATGGGGAACAACTCGTTCCGCGGCGAGGTGTTTCTTTCCGATACAAAGGAATTGACCGACCTCAACCTCTTCTCCGACACCCGTCAATTCGGGTCGACCGGCCGCGATGCCGCGTTCAACGGGGAACAGTACAGCGGATCCGGGACGTACCTGTCGCTCCGGCACGACGGACGGGAGTACAGCGCCAACCTGCAGTACCAGGACCGGAGTCCGACGTTCCAGGCACAGGACGGATTCGTGCCGAGCAACGACAACCGGACCGCCATGTTCAACCAATGGTATTCTTTCTATCCCAACAGCGCGGTTGTCGACATGTGGGCACCGGAAATCGATGCCGGGATCCATTACAACTATGAGGGAGTCAAGAAAGAACAATGGGTGGTGCCGAACGTCTATGCGCAGCTCAAAGGACAGATCAACATCAACGCAGTGTATTTCCTTGTTAATGACGAACTCTTCAAGGGAGTACAGTTCCGGAATATCAACAGGGTGTCGTTCAACCTCAACTCCCGCCCAGTGAGCGTTCTCTCCCTCAGCGGCAATTTTGCGTTCGGGAGATTTATCAACCGCACCGACGCGCCGGCTCTCGGCACCGGGCATACGATCTACCTGACGGCCCTGATCAAGCCGACTTCGCAGTTTCAGATCGAACTGGACTTCTCACGGGCCCGGCTGAGAAGTGTCGGGACAGGGGACCTCTTTTTCGACGGATATATCGCCCGCACGGTGGGGATCTACCAGTTCACCTCTGAATTCCTGCTCCGCCTGATAGGGCAGTATGACCAGTTCAACAACAAAATCGATATCTATCCCTTGTTCAGCTACAAACTGAACCCCTACACCATATTCTACGCGGGTTCGACGTACAGTCTGTCGGATTACGGCCCGCCGTTCGGAACGGAACAGACCGTGAGGCAGTACTTCCTCAAGCTGCAGTACCTCATAAGGACATAAAAAAACGGAGATCCCGTCAGGGAGCGGCGGGACCTCCATCCAGATTTCGCCTTCAAAACAGTTACTTCTTTACGGTGGCGCCTCCGCCGCCGTTGGGCATGACGCCGACGTCGAGAGTGTAAAGCGTCTCAATCGCGGAGGGGTCGTCGGTCGCCGTGTCGTTGTTGTCGTCCGGGATCCGGTGATTGACGGGCTTCAGGTGACGGAGATACACAAGCACAGCGTACCGGTCCTCCGGCGTCCAGTTCGAGTAGGCCGCCCAGGGCATATCACGGTAGTGCGCGACCCGCCCTTCCGGGAGGAGCCCGGAGCGGAGCACACGCTGGACCTGTTCATCCGTGCGGCGGGCCAGCCCGGTTTCCGCATCCGGTGTGAGATTCCTCGTGTTGAACGTCCCGTACCCTTTGAACGTCCCCTTCCCCCCCCCGGAAAGATAGGCATCCCACTTCGGCCCCTGATCCCCGAGCGGCGTGTGGCAGCCGCTGCAGTCGTTCACCGTTGCGATGTACTTCCCCCGCTCCGCGATGGCGCGTAAGGCGGGATCGGTGATCCCGTCAAGCGAGGGTGCGGCCTCAACGGTCTGACGGGTGAACTCCTCAGGCGGGATGAGCGTGAACGGCGGTATGAAATAGAGGAACGCAAAGAACGCGATCACGGCCAGGGTGCCCACAATTATCCCGATCCATTTGAATACCTTTTTCATTGCCGGCCCTCCCCTGTTGACTGTCCTACGCTCGATTCATTCGCGGAGATCGCTTTTTCCTTCAGCGTTCCCGCGTTCCCCGGGAAGACGTGGAGAGGGATGTCTTTCTTGAGTATGAGGGCCTGGAACTTCCCCCAGAGATAGGAGAATATGTTCGGCGACTGTGGATCCGGAATCTTATTGTACACCGGGGGGATTGTCCGGAGATATGCGACGATGGCATTCAGATCGTCCGGTTTCATCGAGGCAAACGCGGGCCACGGCATCGGATAGGGGATCATCCGTTTTCCGTTCCGGCGGATCCCCTTCGTCAGAAACGTCTTTATCTGCTCGTCTGTCCAGTTTCCGAGTCCCGTCTCCTTGTCCGACGTCAGGTTGTAGGACACGACGTTGTCAAACGGGTACAGGTCCCAGCGCTGCCCTCCAGCAAATTTCAATTCTTCCGTCATGCTCCCATCTTCCGATACAGGGGAATGGCAGAATGCACAGCCGATCGTCGCAACGAGGTATTTGCCCCGTACGACCGGATTCAGTTTCGCCCCGCTCTCAAGCCCGGAATAGAACTCTATGACTTCCTTCTCGTTCATCGTCCAGACCGGCTTCCGGGCAATCGATGAGACATAGTTCGCGAGGTCCCACATCTCGTGATCCGTCGCCGATCCGGCGAACGAAGGCATCGGACTGCCGTCGATCCCCGTGCTGAACCTGAGATAAATGTCGCGGGGAGTCGAACCGCCCCGGAATGTCCAGGACTCCGTAAGGTTCGTCGGTTTGAGATCATTCCCCCAATCATCCTGGAAATCCGTCGTCATGGCATCCTTCCCCGTTCCATCAACTCCGTGACAGCTCCCGCACTGCAGTGTTTCGTATGCCTTCTTCCCAGCCGCTATGCTGAGCGGGGAGGAAGGAACCGCCGCACCGACATTTATCGGCTTCGGCATCTCTCTCGAGAAACGGACTGAAAATGATTTTACATACTCAACGACCGCCTTCAATGAGTCATCCCCGATGAACGGTTTCCAATCGGGCATCGCCGTCGCATGGAGGCCGTTCCTGACGGTCGTCAGGAGATCCTCGTCGGTCGGGATGCTCCCCGACTCCGTGGAACGGAACTTGAATTTTCCGGTTGTAAAGTCCCGGGGGCGAGGATTCAGCAAAGCAGACGCGGGGCCATTCCCTTTCCCTTCACTGCCGTGGCATGCCACGCATCTGGATTCGTAAATAGACTTTCCCGGCAAGGGATCAGCGGCCGGTTTTCCGGTCTGGCCATCCGCAAAATACGGGGTTAACGCCTGACCGAGCAGCAAAGCCCCGGAACAGAGGCCCGCACGAGCAGCCCTCTTCCAATCTGGCATGGGTGCGCCTTTCTGTTGTGGTTGTGAGATCCTGAGCTGGGTGTCGGGGGGGATAGAGACAAAAAACCGGCAAATGCGGTGTGGCACGATTCTGCTGAAATCGTGGCTACGGGGGACAGTCCGCATTGCCGTTGCCGGGAGAATGTGACATGAACAGAGAACAGAGAATGCGATTGAATCTATTCCGAAGAGAGATAAAAGTCAACTTTCTCCTTTGACTTTTGCATTCCTTTTCGACACAATTAGATGGTTTTTTGCGACTACTCCCTCACTGCGGGATCATTGGCGAGGAGACGTTGGAGAGCCTGATTCTCATAGAAGCTGCGGCAGGCTTGATTTTGCTCGCGGCGTTCGCATACGCCGTCGCCAGGGTGCTCAGCCTGCGACGGCTAGGGGCTCAATTCTACTACCGCCCCCGGAGGGAACCCGTCCCGCTGGCAACCATACTGAAAGACGTTTTCCCCGATGCCCAGCTCTCGCCAAAGGAAAGAGAACAGCTTCACAGGTTCGGTATCGACGGAGGAGGTCCCCACTGGACCGAGTGGATACACCGGCAGAACCTGAGCAGGCTTTCGATTATCAGCAAGTCGGGAGAGTCCGGCTGGTCCGGGGCAATGACGCTTCACAAGCTTCATGAAACGGACGGCCACATTACGGAATCGATCTCGTATCTCGTCCGGAGGCGGCTGGAGGCTTTTGCCGACCTCCGCAAACCCCCCCACGGGAGGACGAATGCAGGTGATGAGAGAACGAATGCCGACATGCATGACAGGCTGTTTGCCGAACACATCCTCGCCGACAGCCTGAAGGGCCGCGCGCACAGCGTGACGTTTGCCGAGAGTCCGGACCGGGGGATCCACCAGGCCGTTGTGGACGGCAGAACGTTCGAACTCGGGGGGGCGCTGCAATTCGATTTTCAAAATCACTTCGAAGAATACCCCGGGACCAGCATACTGACCCCCGGGGATTTCTTCCGCGCAGAAGAGGGTCTTTTCACGATCGATCACGCCCCCGGATCATACAAGCTGAGCATACTCGGAGGCGGAGGGCTGGACGCGGCTTTCGGAACAAACAAAGCGCTTGCCGGAAATGTTGCAGTTGCGGCACCGCACATCCCCGTACTCGCCGCCGCGGGGGACGTCGATTTCCAGAACCCGTTTCTCACACTGGGGCTCTCCACCATGCGGGAGATACGTCTCCTGAAAAAGAAGCACACGAACCTGCTGACGTCGGTGAAGAACATCGGGCTGGATGCCGCCGGGACCGGGATCGGCAGCTTCGCGGGAGCAAAGGCGGGCGCGACAATCGGAACTGCGGTCGCTCCGGGAATGGGGAGCGTCGTCGGCGCAATCATCGGGGGGATCAGCGGCGCATTCGCCGGACGGAGCATCAGCAACAGGATCAAGTTCTCGCGGGCCGAGACAGCCCGGAGCCACTACGAAAAGAAGATCCTGGAATTCGAACAGAGGGTCCGGGAGGTGACACGAGCGGCCATGGATGCCCTTGAAACCATCCTGGAACGGGAACGGTCTGTGCTGGCGACCATGGGGTTAAAAAGAATGCGGGAACTCGAGGCGCTGACGACACGCCTGGAATCAAAGCGCCGGAGCGCGTACGTGCTCCCGCGCGAATCGATGCGGGATTTCTTTTCCCGGTGCGAGACGGACATCCGCGAGGAGGCGAAGGAGATCGATGAGGCTCTGCGGGGTATCTCCTTCCGTGAGAGAGTCCTCTGGCCCGGGGAAGCGGCGGCCCGACTTTTTGTCCAGAAGAAATACGTGATGGGACACCTGGCGGAGCTTGTGACCGCACGCTCCGCTCTCCTCGATCCCGCCTGCTCTCTGGGTGACGTGGAGCGGACGGAGGTGTGCCTGGAACTTCTCGCGGCGTTCGGCGGACATGAGGACGACATCCGGAAACATCTTACCCGGTACAAAACGACCGCGCTGGAGAACCTCCGAACTCTGATCGATTGGCCCCCGGTGCTGCTCAAAGAGCTCGCGAGGACACGCGCGGCATCGCTCAGGCGGATCAGCGGGAAAGCCGCGATCCTCCGCCGCACTACCGGGGTGGAATTGAAACGGGACGTCACAAAAGCGAAGAGAGCACAGACTCTCTTCGCGAAGGAACTGAGGAAGCTCGGACTTGTCAGATAGGGCCCCCACTCCATGGACAGACCCCTGCTGAACGAGGCGAAGACGCTGACACGCGAGCATTACCAGATCCTGTTCATGAGCTGGGCAGGCTGGGTGTTCGATTTCTATGACCTCATACTCTACACGTTCCTGCTGATACCGATCGGTCAGGAGCTGGGACTTTCGAACGTCCAGCTCTCCTTCGTCCTCGGGTCATCGCTCGCGGCGACGGCGGCGGGGGGAGTCATGTTCGGGCTTCTCTCCGACAGATTCGGGAGAAGAACCGTCCTGCAATGGACGATACTCTGCTACAGCATCGGGACGTTCCTGAGCGGGCTTTCGCCGAACCTTGCACTTCTCCTCGTTTTCCGGGTGATCACGGGACTGGGAGTCGGTGGCGAATGGGCCACCGGGCAGACATATGTGGGCGAGACGTTTCCCCCGCACGTCCGAGGGAGGTACGGCGCATTCATGCAGACGGGGGCGCCGATCGGCGTGGCACTGGCATCGGTGATAGGGGGGATCGTCGCACCGGTGATCGGCTGGCGGGCTGCGTTTTTTATTTCGTTCCTCCCGGCCGTGCTCGTGATATTCATCCGGAAGAGGCTTCCGGAGTCCGATGTCTGGTTGTTGAACAGGGAGCGCCGCGCCGCGGGCGAGGATGCACCGCGATCCGGCGCGGAGGATTTCGCCCGCAAGATCCGGCTCCTGTTTTCGGATTCCTACAGGCGCATTTTCGTTCTCTCACTGGTTCTGGCGATATTTGACATGTCTGCGTACTGGTTCACGTACTCGTGGCTTCCGGGATACCTGCACGAGGAGCGTCATTTCTCCATGGTGAAATCGGCGATCTGGGTCCTTGTGACGCAGGCGGGGGGGTTCTTCGGATACTTCACGTTCGGGTTCGCTGCAGACAGCCTCGGCAGGCGTCCTGCGTATTCCATCTACGCAGTAATCCGGGCGCTCGGTCTCGCGATGGTGACGCTCTTCTGGGGACCCATCGCCGCATACCCGGGGATAATACTCGTTTTCATGTTCCTCGTGGGGTTCGGGACAGGCATGTTCGGCGGGTACGGCCCCCTGTTTTCAGAGTTGTTTCCGACGGATATCCGGAACACCGCCATGGGGTCGGCGTTCAACCTCGCCCGCGGAGTGCAATTCCTCACGCCCGTCGTCATCGTCTGGATCGCACGGTCCTACGGAATGGCAGGAGGCATATTCCTTGCCTCCCTGTTCGCACTCCTGACCGGGTCCTGGATCTGGATGTTCCCGGAGACAAAGGGGAAGCAGCTGGAAATTTGAAGTTTACGCACGACGCGACCGGGTACCACTGTTCTTTGACACACACAAAACAAACAACGGGAGGAGAGGGGCATGGCAAAAACCAGATCTGCCGGATCAGGCTACATGAAACTCGCGGGAAGCTTCAAAGCAGCACCGAAGGGAACAAGGACGGACACGCTCGGCGCCGATGAGGTCGCCGAAATCACGGTGCGCATCCGCGGGAGCAAATTGCTGAACCCACAATCGAAGCCGGGCAAACGCACTTCGCGCGAGGAGTTTGAAAAACAGTACGGCTCTTCGGACAAGGACCTCGCGGCAATAGAACAATTCGCCCACGAGCATCATCTCAGCATCGTCGAGTCGAGCGGTGCGCGCAAGAGCGTGATACTCAGGGGGAGGGTGAAGGACCTTGAGGACGCGTTCATGGTCCACCTTTCCCACTACCGGGACGCCGGAGGAAATGTGTTCAGATGCAGAACCGGCGAAATCTCGATACCAAGGTCGCTCGAGAAGATCATCGAGGGGGTATTCGGGCTCGACAACCGACCTGTCGCACGGCCGATGTTCCAGGTGGAAACCCGGGACGGGAAGTACATCAACCACGCAGCATCTCCCCAGAGTTTCTCTCCCAATACGCTGGCCGGTATCTACGGCTTCCCCAAGAGCGCGACAGGCAAAGGTCAGTGCATCGGCATAATTGAACTCGGGGGCGGATACCGCACAAAGGACATCAAGGCGTATTTCAACTCGCTGAATATTCCGCTTCCGTCCGTGAAGGCCGTCTCTGTCGATGGCGGGCTCAACAGTCCCTCAACGGCGGACAGCGCCGACGGCGAGGTGATGCTCGACATTGAAGTCGTTGGCGCTGTGTCCCCCGGAGCGTCAATGGTCGTCTACTTCGCGCCTAACACGGACCAGGGATTCCTGGATGCGATCACGACGGCCGTCCATGACACAAAGAACAAACCGAGCGTGATCTCGATCAGCTGGGGTTCCGCGGAGAGCCAGTGGACCGCCCAGTCGCTGAAGAGCTTCAACGATGCCTTCAACGCGGCCGCGACGATCGGGGTGACCGTCTGTGCCGCTGCCGGGGACCAGGGTTCCGCCGACGGTCAGACGGACGGGAAGGTGCATGCAGATTTCCCCTCATCAAGTCCTTTCGTCCTCGCCTGCGGCGGAACAAGACTCACCGTGCACGGGACCGCCATACAGTCAGAAGTTGTCTGGCATGAGTCGAACGACTCCGCCACCGGGGGAGGAGTGAGCGATGTGTTTCCTCTCCCGGACTACCAGAAGAAGGCGGGAGTGCCGCCCTCGGCGAGCTCGGGGTTCAAGGGAAGGGGAGTACCGGATGTTGCAGGAGACGCCGATCCGCAGACCGGGTATAACGTGCTTGTCGACGGACAACAACTGGTGATCGGCGGAACGAGCGCCGTGGCGCCACTCATGGCCGCATTGATAGCGAGGGTGAACCAGGTGAGGGGGAAGGCGGTCGGATTCATACATCCCACGCTGTACGCCAGCCCGAAACTCTGCCGCGACATCACGCAGGGGGACAATATCACCACGTCGACGCATAAGGGATACAAGGCCGGCCCGGGTTGGGATCCGTGCACCGGGTGGGGTGTTCTGTCCGGGCTTTAGAGGCTGAGGCGCCCGTGGGGAATCAAAAGGAGTGCCGTCCGCAGTTCAGTCCCGCCTGAAATCGGCTGGACTGTTAGTCACGCCAGAGATCGTCGTGATTGTTACTATGCATACGACTTCGCGGCGTCTGCAAAGGCCTTCAGGTTTTCCACGGGCGTATCAAAGAAATGATCTGAAAATACCTGGAGAGTGACGGAGAGGGTTACAAGATTGACCGGTTCTCGAGCTCTATTATTTTGTCGATCGTCATCACGACGTAATACCCCTTCCCGGCCGGACCGCAATTGACGACCGGCAGCCCATCGATCCTGTCGATCCCGCGGGCTTCATGTATATGACCACAGATTGTGGCGTCGGGCTTCCTCAGTCTGATGAAATCACGCACGGCGCTGCTCCCGACATGTTTCCCTGAATGCGTGAGATCGATCGCTGTGTCTTTGGGGGAGGCGTGGGGGACAAATATCTTCCAGCGGGCCGCAGCAACACCTTTCCACCCTGCCTCCGCCCGGGCCATGATCTCCCTCTCAGAAATTTCGTTCAGGGTGTGCAACGGCGAGGCGGGTGCCGCCGAGACGCCGAAAAATCCCGCCTCTCCGATCACGACGTCGCGGGAATCAATAGAGACACCAAGCTGTTCGAGCTTCCGCTCCAGAGGGAGCGGGTCCATGTTCCCCGCAACGGCAAGGACAGGCTTCCGGAAATCTTCGATCCGCCGGATCGCCTTTTCGAGTTCGGAAGGTGTCCCCCCCGTGGTAATATCGCCTGCCAGTATCACCAGGTCGAAATTTCTCTCCAGAGCGAGGATTCGCAAGACCATATCGATCGATCCGTGCAGATCACTGAACGCAAGAACGCGCATGAACATTCTCCTTTTCGATTTCCCGCATCATGGCGGACTGGGAGTCCTCGATGTCCGGTACAGCGGACATTCTCCCCGTTCACGGATATGATTACCGGCGCCCGGCGCCATACTCGTCGTATGAGTCCTGTGTGCCCGCATGGCCGCCGGGCCGCAGGCAACTCTTCCATCCTCTCGTTTGTTTACAGACCAACCGGTACCCCCATGTGACGGCGGGTCCAACCATCGGGCCCCGTGATATCCCGCCGCCTGCGCAATTCGGTTCTCATTCCACACAAAAGAAGGAGGAGAAATGGATACGTCCCCCCTGTTCCGGCTCTGCCGGATACCTGTCTTCACGCTGATCTCCCTGCTGGTCCTCTCCGAAGGGTGCAGCCACGGCGGTAAAAGTTATTCCCCGACCGGTCCTTCCCCAGACGCCATGGGAGGGAACGCCGCCCCCGCAAACCAGGCGCTGTCACTCGCAAAAGAAGACGGCGCGCAGAGTTTTCAGGTGAATCTCGTCTCGGACGTCACGACCATAACGGCCAGGAGAACCGACATGAATCTCCTGAACGCGTGGGGGATCGCAGTGACTCCCACCGGGATACTCTGGATTGCTGCGAACCATTCAAGTCTTGCCGTCGTCTATGACAAGAGCGGGAACAGCCTGAGAGCACCTGTCAGTATTCCGACGACCGGAAGCTCCACCGGAGGCGCCCCATCCGGAGACGTTTTCAATCCCACGAGCGGCTTTCCCGTCCCGGGAAACGGGTTGCCCGCGAAGTTCCTCTTCGCCGGGGAAGACGGGATCATCTCGGCTTGGAACTCGGGCTCCAGCGCCGTCGTCGCGGTTGACAGGTCCGGTGCCGACGCCGTCTACAAAGGGATCGCCCTGGGCTGGTCGGGAGGGCACGCCAGGCTGTATGCTACGAATTTCAAAGGTGGAACAGTAGAGATATTTGACGAGAATTTCAATCTCCTGAGCGATACGAAGTTCAAGGATCCGGGTATCCCCTCCGATTTCGGGCCCTTCAACATACGCAACATCGACGGGAAGCTTTTTGTTACATTCGCGAAGCACAAGCCACCGGAAAATGCAGACGATCAATCGGGAGCGGGATTCGGGTATGTCGACGTCTTCTCCCCCGAAGGGAAGTTGATCAGGCGTTTCGCTTCAAAGGGGGCGCTGAATTCACCCTGGGGCCTCGCCGAGGTCGATGGGGGGAAAGGACGGGGCGGAGAGTTGATACTCGTCGCCAATTTCGGAGACGGCAGGATCAGCGTCTTCGACACCGACGGAAAATTCAAGGGACAGTTGCAGGACGAGAAGAAGAAGCCGATCACGATCCAGGGGCTCTGGGCCATCACGTTTCTCGACGATTCCGAAGGAAAACACCCGGGATCTCAGAGGCTCTACTTCACGGCGGGACCCAACGACGAAACCGACGGAATATTCGGCTTCCTGAACATCGGGGAATAGAGCCCCCTCATGGGAGATCCAAGGATCTCGAACAGGATCCGCAGGCTCCGGTTTGACCACAACGAGATGACACAGGAGCGGCTGGCAGACCTGGCGGGTGTGACACGCCAGACGATCATCGCCCTCGAGGGGAGCAAGTACGTCCCCTCGCTGGGGCTGGCGTTCAGACTTTCACGAGTGTTCGGCGTAACGGTCGAGGATGTCTTCCAGCTCGTTGAGAACGGGGTTGTCACCGGGAGCTCGAAACATACTGAATGATGCTGATGGCGCCTCAGGCGCCATCACGCATGTGGAAGATGGATGAACAGGAGAGATTCAGCGGACTTTTTTTGCAAGCGCTTTCGGGTATTCGACAGAAAGAGCGTACTTCTGGACCTCCTTCAACTCCCGGGGGAAGAGATCCCGGAGGTTCACATTCGGCATGCCGTGGACATAGATTTCATCCGCGACGAACTCCGCCTTCCCCCCCTTCGGGACGAAGTGACCTTTCACGCGCGCGTCGAAATGCACGGGCGTCTTGTTCACCTTCCGCTCGATCTTGACGTCGAATTCGCTGCGGAGCTTTATCGACGGCTCTGCAGTGTACCCAAAAATGAGCCCCTTGAGATCCATGAAGGTCCCCCGAATGTGAGATGGTTATGGACGAGCGATGAATGGTCGGACAGAATGGCGAGTAATCATACGCACGCCGGGGACGAATGTCAAATCCTGAAGGGTATTCCCCTCTCACCTGTGATGTGCGTCATCACAAATTTCGGCGAAAGATCGCGCGGCGACGACTCAAAGACGCATAAATGTGCGATCGGTCAAGGGGCAGGAAAAGGGAAAGCCGTCCCGGTACATCGGAACGGCTTTCACGGAAGTGCCGTCCACCACCAATCACCCCTCAGAGCATCGTGATCGTTGATCCCGCCTGAAATCGGTGCGACTTCCAGAATCAAGGAGTTCGCTGGCCCCCTGCCGGCAAAGGCTTCCGGGGGAATTTCGCATCCCTGTTGGCCGCCGTGTAAGCGAATACTGCAATAATCGTGGCAGCCTGCGTCATGTCGGGCTCCTGTGCCCTTTCGTACACGTCCATATTATAGTGGTGCGTCCGGCTGTCGTATTCCAGCGGATCCTGTATGAACTGGAACCCGGGGAGCCCGATGCCGTCGAAGGACTGGTGATCGGTCCCTCCCGTGTTCTGGATCGTGATCGTCTGCGCCGTCGGATCGCCGAAGGCTGTAAACCAGCTCCGGAATATCGGACGCGCAGCCTCATTCCCCTGAAGGTAAATGCCCCGGATCCGTCCGCTCCCGTTGTCGTGGTTGAAGTAGACGGAGAGTTTGTCGTATTCGGGTGTTGTCTTCAGTTCTCCCCCCCCGCCGCCGGGGAGACCGCCGCCAGTGTCCCCGGCGCGCTTGCCGAATATTGCCGAGACATACTCACGGGATCCGATAAGCCCCTCCTCCTCCGATCCCCACAGGCCGATGCGGATCGTCCGGCGCAGCTTCAATCCGTCATTCTTCATGACCGTCTCGAGTATCCGCATCGCTTCCATGCAGGCCGCGGACCCGGTGCCGTTATCCGTCGCCCCGGTCCCGCTGTGCCAGCTGTCGAAGTGAGCCCCGATCATGACGACTTCATCCTTCAGATCGGTTCCGGGAATCTCTCCGATTATGTCGAACCCGGAATCCGCCTTTGTCATCGCGACCTCGAGGTTCATGTCGAGCCTCACTTTCTCCCCCATCCGGAGCATGCGCACGATCCGGTTATAGTGTTCCGAGGCGAAGACTATCTGAGGGATAATCTCAGGCGCTTTCGGGTCGTACGGCGATATGCGCTGATTGAACGGGACGTCGGCCGACTGGGGGACGGTTGCAGACTGAACAAGCAACGTCCCTCCATCGCCACGCCCCCCGGTGATCGCTGCGAGGGCTCCTTCGTTCTGCGCGAATTCGAGCTTCCGGGGGTTCACCTGCATCTCCTGCCAGCGCTGTATCACCGTCGCGCTGTCGACATCGGGTGCGAACTGGCGCATGAGCGTGAACATCGAATCGAGTGTCGGAACCCTTTCGAAGAGTCCCCGTCGTCCGCCCCGGCGCACACTTTGCACGTCCGCGTTCGCCATCTCCAGGAGAGCAGAGTCGTCACGCCGAACGCCCAGTGGCTCGAAGTGGGGCTTCAAATCCGCGGGAGTGCTCAGGAGCACATACTTCCCTTTGAGCTTCCCTTTGTATGCGTCAAAATCCCCGGGCTTCTTCACGTCCAGGTACACGACCTCCGCCTCGGTCTCGTCCACGCCGGGAGACCATGCCGCGGGGTAGGCGATTACCGGATAGGGGACCGGCGTCTTGACCATCGCGTAGAAATTCTTCAGCGACCAGCCTTTGCCGAGAGGCGCCCAGTGCTGGTAGTGCACATTCTGGAGACCCCAACCCTTCAGTTCCTTTCCCGCCCAGTCTGCTGCCCGTTTGAATTCGGGGGACCATCCCAACCGAGGACCGTACACATCCGATAGGGTGCTGAGGATCTCCATAACGTGAGAATTCTTTAATCCCTCTTCCTTGATCCTTGCGACTGCTGCAGTATCGACCTTCTCGCGCGGCATCTGGGCGAAAGCACAGCCCGACACCAACGAAAGAAGTACGATGATCCTGGTCATAGTGCGCTTCATGTGTGCGGTGCCTCCTGAGGTAAGTAAATTAGGGGGGAACGGAAGTCCGGTCATCCCGTTCATCGTGCTTGCAGAGTGACGCAACGCCTCCCGAAACGACGAGGGGGACGTATTCCCCCTCCTCGAGATGCAGATCGTTCCCGATGAATTCTCTAATCCTCCGCCGACTCCTGAACCACTTTCTTGTTGAACTGATCACGTTCCCGCAGGAGGCTCTCGATATCCCGCTTGCCGATAATGGAGCGCAGGCGCCCCTTCATATAGCAATGAAGATCAACACGTGGAGCCTCCCGGTTGTTGAACAGAGTTCGGATTGCAGGAGAAAGGAAAGGACAGGAATGAGACAGTGACAAAATGTACTTTTTACCGCGGCCGATTGCAAGGTATCTGGCAGGGGTTTCTGATCGGGTTTCTGATCGGGAAGGTATCAATAGGGAGCATTCTCGTCGCGGGAGGCTCCTCAAGCGCCGCCAGACGAAAAGAGGAGAAAAACCAGTACAACGTGCTCTCGCCACCGCAGTTCCTTGCTACTATAGCTTACAGGAAAGCGGCCGCAAGGGGAAGTGCAAATGCGGTAGAACGTCTGAAGATGATGGGCGGGGAGGGGTGAACGATAGACTCATTCCTCCCCGTGGTCACCGGGCATCCGGTTCTTCTCCCTGGTATATCCCGCCGGCACCTCGAATTCTGAAGCCGGGATAGCTCTTCGGTCGATTTTTGCCACCGTCTTCACGTTCCCGTGAGAATCGGTCTCGATGGGAAAACCATCGATTTGCTTGAACCATTCACCCAGGTCTCCTTTCCTCCCCGCGATGCCGGACATGCGATCGAGGAACCCTTCCATGTCACGCTTCATGGTTTCATATCCCGGGACCTGCTTCGATGCCCAGATAGTCTCGGACTCCTTCCCGTTGATCTTCACAATGTACCTGTCGCACGCATATCCGTTTATCGTCTTGTGCTCGCCGGTCGAGAGAACCTCACGTGCAGCGTCGGAGGAAGAGGGCCGGTTCTTCATCGCCGCCATTTTCTCCTTCATTTGCTCCCGCTGATCAGGAGGAAGCGACGCAAGTCGTTTGGCCATCATGTCGTCTGTTCTCGACCTTGCGTTGTCTACCATGGCCTTCATCTCTGCGAATGTCATGGCCGTGTACGTCTTCTTCTCTGGATTGAGATGATAGATCGTCTCCCTGTCAAACCGGAGTATGGAGATCTCCGAGCGATCCCCGCTGACTGATTTGAACATCTTCGGCATGTAGTACATTTTGTCCTCAACGCCGGAACCCCCGGAACGGGTGCTCTCTATGTAAAACCCCTGCGCGCTGACCAGGGAGGCGAACAAGAGAGAAAGCAAAACGGGGGAACAACCAAGGACGATTTGCCGCTTCATGGATACCTCTATTCGGTGAATTGCACTGACGCGAGGGACTAACAGACCCAACGCAAATTCACCTCCTCGGGTTCCGTGAGAGACCATGAATCGAGTCAGGGATGGTCGATTTCTATCTCCGGGTCGACTGACTCTGTTATGCAAGCAAATTGCGCGATTCGTCGTTCAGGAGCACCCACAACGTGTAGACGCCCAGCGCCGTACCAAACGGAAAATGGAGCAGGTTCAGGCAGCCGACGATGATCGCAACAATCCTCGCCCACGACCTCATCCTCAGCAGTCCGATCCCGGCGATGATACCAGGGATGGCAAGCACAGTGATCAGGACACAAACGATCATGCCGATCGTCCCGAGTATGCCCATTGCCAGGGCGTCGTGGGTCAGATACCCGATGCCTGACATCAGCGCGAAGCAGAAAACGGCAACAGCCAGCGCCAGGCCGCTGTACACCAGATGGAGGATTCCGAGAAGCTCGATATGTTTTTTCATGGTGTACTCCATTCCGTTCATTTGACACCCAGTGCCCTGGCGGCTTTTTCAACATCCTCCTGCGCGACCCAGAGCAATGCGCCGTATTTTCCCCCGACTGCCACCGCGCTGCTCGCCGTGATGTTTATTCCCTCCCGGGCGAGGGCTTCCAGCGTCGTTAAGAGCGCTCCGGTCTCGTCAGTCCCCCTCACGAGAAAGCCCGTCCCCTCCTGAAAGGCTATCCCCACCGTCTTCCATATGTTCCTGAGCTTCTCCGGCTTTTTCGGGAGGACGTACAATTCGGCTTTGCCGGGCTGGGCATCGAATCCCGAACATCCGATCAGGCCGACATTCTTGACCTTCAATTCCTTCGCCACAGCCAGCAGGGCACCGGGCTTGTCTGTAATCGTCGTCTTGAAATACGTCACTCGTTCTGGTTTTGCCATGGCGACTCCTTTCAAATATCCGGTGAGGCTCCCGGTGGTTATGCGGGGCAGGGACGGGTGGTCGAAACGGTCGAGCAAAGATAGCGCGCCGGGGCGTCAAATTCAAGGCTCTCCGGAAGTACACCTCTTCCCTGTACACCTCTTCCCTGTAAACCTCTTCCCTTGTATTACTCCAGGATGTGTATTACTCCAGGATGTGTATTACTCCAGGATTACTCCAGGATGAATGGGTGAGTGGTGTGTTTGGTCAAAACGCATTATCTTGTCGCTGCGTTTCCTCACGATGGGTTCAGTATACGCGGTATTCGACGGACACATTTTCTACGAGAGACCATGAACCTCATTATAGAGCATGTCAGCAAACGGTACAGCGCGGACGTCTGGGGACTCAGGGATTTTTCACTCTCGCTCGCACCCGGGGTCATCGGACTTCTCGGGCCGAATGGTGCGGGAAAGACCACGCTGATGCGCATACTTGCCACAATTTCGAAGCCTACCGAAGGGAGCGTCCTCTGGAACGGCACCGACATTGTCCGCTCACCGGATGGGCTCCGTGGAGTGCTCGGATACCTGCCCCAGGATTTCGGGGTCTATCCGAACCTGACCCCGGTCGAGTTCCTCGGCTATATCGCAGCAGCAAAAGGGCTTGACGCTCCGACTGCACGCAGACGGATCGACGAACTGCTCCTTCTCGTCAACCTCGACGGGGAACGGAGCCAGCGGCTGGGGGGATTCTCGGGGGGGATGCGCCAGCGGGTAGGGATCGCGCAGGCACTCCTGAACGATCCCCGCCTTTTGATCGTTGACGAGCCGACGGCCGGATTGGACCCCGAGGAGCGTGTCCGGTTCAGGAACCTGCTCTCCGATCTCTCGGGAGAAAGGATCGTCATACTCTCCACACACATTGTCTCAGACGTCGAGGCTGTCGCCACGGACATTGCCATCATCGTCGGGGGGCGGTCTGTGGTACATGAACAGCCGGAGGCGCTCCTCGCCCGTGTGCGAGGCCGCGTGTGGGAGTGGGTCGTGCCGAGCGGCGATCTTGTCGCGGTCCGGTCGCGCTTCCTTGTGAGCGGCACGCTCCGCAGGACCGACGGTGTCCTGTGCCGCGTGATTGCGGGTGAATCTCCCGCCCCGGGGGCACGATCCGCGGATCCATCCCTGGAAGACGCGTACCTCCATCTCGTGTCGGGAGCGAGGACGGGAGTTACCGCATGAGTACCCTGAGAACTCTGGCATCACTCATGAAGGCCGACATACTCGAGCGAACGCGCAGTTACAGCTTCCTCGTGACTATCGCCGCGACACTCTACCTTGGGTACCTCGTCAATGACGGGACGATCGGCGTTCACATGGGCAACGCCCGGCCGGTGCCCAACTCTGCCTGGACCGGCATGGCGGTGGCACTCTGCACCATAACATTCGTCGCCCTCGTCGGATTTTACGTCGTGAAAAATGCCATCGAGCGGGACCGGGAGACGGGCGTGGGGCAGATACTCGCAGGAACCCCGGTGAGAACGACGCTTTACATGATGGGAAAGCTCTTCAGCAATTTCGCGGTCCTGGCGATCGTGACGGGGATTATGGCTGTCGCCGCCATTCTCATGCAGCTTTTCAGGGGAGAGGGACTCGACATCCCTGTGATGGTGTCGCCGTTCCTGTTCCTGGCATTGCCGGCCATGTTTTTCGTCGGCGGAACGGCGGTTTTTTTTGAGAGCGTGACTCTCCTGCGCGGAGGATTCGGGAACGTATTCTATTTCTTCGCCTTTACCGCGGTCATCGTTGTGCCTATGCAGACAGGCATCATGGCCACCGATGTATTCGGCTTGAAGCTTGCGATAGACAGGATCCAGGCCGACGTGCGCGCTCATGTGCCGGATTACAACGGGGATTTCGCCATCGGAACGGCGGCAAACGAGATTGCGGGATCAAAACCGATGGTGTGGGGGGGATTGCCGTGGACAGCGGAGAACATCGGCACCAGGGCGCTCCCCATTGCCTACGGGTTCGTACTGTCGCTCGTTGGGGCCGGGCTCTTCGACCGTTTTGCGGCACGGTCGGCCGGGAGCCACAAGGGACGGTTCAGGAAACTCCTGAACAGAGTTGCCGGGTCGCCGCTCCAGAGGATCCCGGGCTTGATACTCCTCCCATTCGAAGTGCTTTTCAGCCGGTTTGTGTCGGGACGAATACTCGTCGCCGAACTCAGACTGATGCTGCAGGGGCTTGCCTGGTGGTG
This sequence comes from Ignavibacteriota bacterium, assembly GCA_003158475.1. GTDB lineage: Bacteria > Bacteroidota > Ignavibacteria > UBA10030 > UBA6906 > Fen-1273. The sequence goes on from PMJR01000050.1 coordinate 49,397, forward strand.
GTACGCGGTTGCCCTGGGTCTCTGGATTGCATCTGTCTCGATGGACCCGACATCCGCCCGCGAGACCATCTTTCCCGTCCTCTGGATCTGGCCCGTGCTCTTGTGGTCAGGGATGGGAACCAGAGAAAAACACTTTCGCACCGGCAGCATACTCTTTTCCGCACCCCGCCCCCTCGCGCGTCAACTGCCGGCGACATGGGGAGCGGGATTCGTCGTCGCGATGATATTCGCTTCGGGAATACTTTTAAGGCTGGCGATGAGCGGAGAGACCGCGGTCTTTCTTTCGATTGTCGCCGGTGCGATCTTTATCCCGTCACTCGCGGTCGCGCTCGGGGTCTGGAGCGGGACGAGCAAGACATTCGAGGCGTTCTACGTGGCATTCTGGTATATCGGACCCGCCCATCACACGCCGGCGATCGATTTCCTTGCAACGACGGACAAGGCGGTATCTGCCGGCACACCGGTGGTGTTCGCGATCGCCGCGGCTCTGCTGTTCATGCTGGCGCTCGGCGGGCGATTGCGACAGATCACCGCCGCGTGAAGCGATTCATCAGACGCGGAATGACACGGCAAACCCCGCCGTTCCCCCTCACGGCCGGCTCCCCTTTCCTACCGAGATCGCGTTGGCAGTTCCCGTCGCAACAAGCTTTCCGCGCGCGTTCCGGGCCTCGGCGGTCATGACCAGCGTCGCCGGTCCCATGGAAACGACGCGCGCAGTCACAGTCAGCGTGTCCCCGACAACGACAGCGCGGACATACTGAGTGTGGATATCAAGAGTCGATGCCGGGTTTCTCATTGCAAGATAACTGAGCGGACCCATCACATTATCGAGGGCAGCGGTAATGAAACCTCCCTGCATCGCCCCGACAGGATTGAGCATGTTCTCCGTGACAGGAAAGGTCACGGTGAGGGAGGAGCGGGATTCGTAGTCGGTGAACTTCCCATTCATTGTGACAAAACAGGGGGGAGGGAAGACGGCCGGGGTTTCGAGCATTTCCTGAAGCGTACCGATCTCTTCCTCCAGTTTCGGGGGGTAGGGCATGAAGTTACCTGAGGAATGTTTTTGTTTGGAATTCGTGTGAGGAGCACCTGTCGAATCAAGGAAATATAGATACGAATCCCGTCATGGACAACAGGAAACGTATTCCGGCTTGTTTTTCCGAAGTTACGACCCTACATTACCCGACCCCAGAAGAGGAGTAACGATGAACGACATTCCCCGCCGCCATGCAGCGCTTGACATGAGTCCCGATGAGTTCAGGCAAATCGGACACGCGCTTGTCGATCGGATCGCGGAGTTTCTCGCATGGATACAGGATCGGTCGAACCCTGTCACCCGCGCCGAACGACCCGGCCAGATCCGTTCGCTTCTGGGAAGCGGTCCGTTCCCCGAAAAGGGGACGCCGGCCGAAGAGCTCCTCAGCGAGGTATCGACACTCCTGTTCGATCATTCGCTCTTCAACGGGCATCCCAGGTTCTGGGGATACGTCACCTCTCCCGCTGCGCCGGTGGGGATCCTCGGGGACTTCCTTGCATCTGCGGTGAACCCGAACGTCGGGGCGTACGACCTGTCGCCTGTCGCCACTGAGATTGAGCGTCAGACCGTGCGATGGATCGCGGAGATGATCGGGTACCCCGCCTCCTGCGGGGGGATACTCGTGAGCGGGGGGAATATGGCGAATTTCGTCTGCTTCCTCGCGGCGCGCAAAGCGAAAATCCCCTGGGATATTCGGAAAGAAGGTGTGGGAGACACGAGGCCGGGACGGCTGAGGATCTACTGCTCGACCGAAACGCATACCTGGATCCACAAGGCCGCTGACCTCTTCGGGCTTGGGCACGATGCGATAGCGTGGATCCCTGCGAATGAGAATCAACGCATGGAAACGGAGGCGCTCCGGAAGCAGATCAGCGCGGACCTGAAGGGGGGGATGATACCTCTCATGGTCGTTGGAGCGGCGGCAACAGTAGGCACGGGCGCAACCGATCCTCTCCTGGAGATCGGAGCGATATGCCGGGAACACCACCTCTGGTTTCATGTCGACGGGGCGTACGGCGGGTTCGCCGCGGCTCTCCCCGAGGCATCCGCCGACCTGAAGGGGCTCAGGGATGCTGATTCGCTGGCTGTCGATCCGCACAAATGGCTCTACGCTCCCCTCGAAGCGGGATGCGCACTTGTCCGCGATCCGAAGGCTCTTCTGGATACCTTCAGCTATCACCCGGCATATTACCGCTTCGATGAGCATGCCGATGAGGGGCTCACGAATTTTTATGAGCTCGGACTTCAAAACTCGCGCGGGTTCAGGGCGCTCAAAGTCTGGCTTGCCCTCCGTCAGGCGGGGCGGGGAGGGTATGAGCGTATGATACGGGAAGACTGCAGAATTGCAGCGGAGCTCTTCAGATCACTCGGGTCGCACCCGGAAATCGAGCCGCTCACATGCAACCTGAGCATCGCCACGTTCAGGTACGTCCCTGCAGATCTCCGCGGCGCGGACAGGAGCGGCGAGGAGTACCTGAACAAACTCAACACTGCGGTCCTTGCCCGCATCCAGTCAGGGGGAATGATGTATCCCTCCAATGCCATCGTTCAGGGGAAATATGCAATACGCGCGTGCGTGGTGAATTTCAGGACGACCGTGGAGGACATACTGGGTCTCCCGGACCTTGTCGTCAGCACGGGGAGGGAAATCGACAAGGAGATGAGACCGGCATGACGTCCTCGCACGAGAGGTCAGAAAGTCGAAACTGCGCGATTTGAGATGGGCCGAAATCTTCCACACGAGGATTGCCGCGGAGTTGCCACCTCAGTACTGGTGAAACGCATCGGAGACAAATTTGAGTACCTCAGGGAGTGCGGCCCGCCAGTATGTCCAGGTATGACCGCCATCGCGAACGCGGAATTCACGGGGAATGCCGTTTTTATGCATGGCATTGTTCACAAGGCAGTTCCCATCGATCAGAGAATCATCATCGCCGCAGTCGATGTACCACCGGACGGCCTTCTTCCGGTCCTCAGGCATATTCTCGACCAGGGACAGTACGCTGTGGCTTCTGTAATACGCTTCGATTGCGAGACTGTCCGGAGGATTCCCGGTGACGGGCTGGGCGAACCGGGCCACGCTGTTCTTCGTTTCGGCCGGCGTCAAGGGACCTGTCCCTGCGCTCAACGGGCAGGCTGACGAGAAGAGTTCGGGATGATGCAACGCATAGAGATACGTCCCTTCACCTCCCATGGAGAGGCCGGACACGGCCCGGTACCGCTTTTCCCCCTTTATCCGATAGGTCTTCTCCACGAAGGGAATGAACTCCTCGAAGAAAAAGTCTTCGTACCGCCATTCTCCCCTGATGTCGTTCGAGTAGCCGCGGCGCCCGGTGTTGGCGTCGGGCATCACAATGATCATCGGCGTCGCGTACCCCTCGTTGATAGCCTTGTCGGCGATATGTAAGACCTCTCCAAACTGCACCCACCCCGTCTGGTCATCGCCGCCCCCGTGCAAAAGATACAGGACCGGATAGCGGCGCTGCGAAGTCGCGTAGTCGGGCGGGAGATACACGGCGTATTTGCGCTCACCCCCGAGAATTTTGCTGTCCAGAGAGAGATCGTCAAGCACTTTGCCCGTCTGGGCGGACAGCATCGCCGGTGACAGGGCGAGCAGGAACGCGATCAGACGGCCATTTGCCCCGGGTAAACAACGACGCTTACAGGTAGCCATGTTTCCTCCTGAGCATAAAGGGTCTATCGTACAGGCGCGAGTCTCATCAGGACAACATTATGTGATGGAATCACACCGTCAAATTCCTCTTTCGTCGTTCCGAGGTCTTTGGTATTCCAGATATCCCTCACGCGAAACGTTCCCTTGAGGAACGGGAGATTGTTCCAATTCAGGTGCATTTCCATCCTGTTGTCGCCGCCATTGAGCACACACACGGCCCACTCACCGTTCGAGAGTTCCTTCACCCATATTTCTTTCCCGGGATTCTCGATAAACCTGTAGCCCTGCTTTCCCAGGGGGTCCTGATCGATGGCTATGACTTCGCTGTTCGTCAGGATGTCGCGGACCTCTTTGGACATATTTCTCACGTCATTTCCGGCCATGAGCGGTGCTGCGAGGATGCACCAGAGGCTGAAATGAGCTCTGGCTTCGCCAAGCGACAAACCCTTGTTGCCGACTTCCAGCATGTCGGGATCATTCCAATGGTCGGGCCCCGCGTATTTTTCCAGACCCACCTGTTTGTCCAGAATGACTTTCCACCCCATATCATACACACCCTGGCAGTCGTAGCAATCTCTTATGTCGCCTGTGGTCCGCCAGAGATGGCCGACTTTCGTCGCCCATAACCAGGGTTGATTGTTTCCCCATTCACACAGGCTGAAGACCACAGGACGACCTGCTGCGTGGAGCGCATCCCGCATGGTTTTATACGTCTCTTCCGCATTCGCGGTACCATGGTTGCACCAGTCATATTTCAGGTAGTCTACGCCCCAGGAGGCATATGTCCGGGCATCCTGGAATTCATGTCCGCGTCCCCCGGGAAACCCGGCACATGTTTGCGTTCCGGCGCAATTGTGGATTCCAAATTTAAACCCTTTCGCGTGGAGAAAATCACCCAGCGCTTTCATCCCCCCGGGGAACTTCGCGGGATCAGCAACCAGGTTTCCCATCGTGTCTCTCGCCATTGCCTCCCAACAGTCGTCGATCACGATGTAGGTATATCCCGCTTTTTGCATCCCGTCCGAAAGGAGGGTTTCTGCCACCCCCTTTATCAACTGTTCGTTGATATTCCCGGCAAACATATTCCAGCTATTCCATCCCATCGGGGGCGTGGGGGCCAGCCCCTCGAATTTTTGCGCGAATGCGGTCATGGAGGTGACCAGGAGAAGCAAACAAGCACACTGTCTCATTGGAGCATCCCTTTGTTGTGTGGTGGAGGAACAGTCCTGCGGGGCAAAGAGGCGGATTGTCAGCCGAACGCGCCGCCTAAACTTACCCATTGAAGCGCAAAGACGCAATGTCCGCACAGAGGGAGCGGCATGTTCCCTCCTCTCTTCTCATCAGGCGATACAGTGCAAATAAACAAAAGTTGCACGGAAGTGTTCAGTGGCGACTGACGCTCATCTGGTCGATTCGACGTTCTTTACCCGATCCTTGATTACAATGGTTTCGGCGATGCGGTCATGCACCGTGCATCTGTTGGGGTGGATGAAATACTGGAGAAACCCGAAGCCGAACTCCAGAAAGGATGCACCATATCCCAGAGAACGCTCCAGGGAATTCCACAGGGTCATCCGCTCGCGGACAATAGAGATGACCCGGATCCCGAAGAGCCACTTGCCGGCGGACCGACCGTTCGTCCAGTAGGTCCATAGCGTGAAGTATATGACAAGAAAAACTAGGCTGTACCAGTGGGTGAAGTCAAACACCAGATGGATATCATCCTGGAGAACCATACCAAGCCTGGGTGCGAGCCAGATACCGAGCCTCAGGAGGGAGTAAAAAACCAAGAATACAAGAAAGAAATCTATCGCGAAAGCCGCTCCGCGGCTCTTGAAAGACGCAAGGGGCTTGCCGCGCAGCAGCACCATCCGACTCGTTTCATAGGCATCGTATGTGCGAAGGCTCTTCCTGCTCACAGGGAATTCCCTCCTTCTTGTCACTGGCGTTAATCCACAATCCCGAAAACCTGCTCTGAACGTCGTCCGCCTGTTCCTTCGATTCCGCCTCTTTCGTGCAGGCGTACGCCGGTAATTTTTCAGCGCGCCGGTTAAGATAGCGACTATTCCATCTGTTTCCAATCCACATTCCTGTGGCCATAAACCGGAGCCCTTCGCACGGATTGCCTTTCTAACTGAATCGTCGCACATTATGGCGTTGCGGTCGGGTATCTTTCAGCACGAATGGACAACGATTGTCATCTTCTCCCAGACGAGCC
>PMJR01000139.1 GCA_003158475.1 Ignavibacteriota bacterium
GAATGCAGCAGTGAAGGACGAGATCGAGTTTCTCAAAAACGTCCCAATTCTGTGCGATCTGGAGCCGATGGACCTCGACACCATTTCCAAGGTGGGGGTCCGGAAGAAGTACAAGAAGGGGAGCATCATCCTTCTCGAGGAAGAGGCGGGCGCAGCACTCTTTGTCATCGTGTCAGGGAAGGTGAAGATTGTCCGGATGGACGATGACGGCCGCGAGGTGATACTCTCCATTCTCGGGGAGAGCGACTTCTTCGGCGAAATGGCAATTCTCGACGGCCTCGCACGGTCCGCGAGCGTCGTCGCGATCACGAAATCGGAGTTGTTCATGATACACCGGCGGGATTTTCTCAAACTCCTGCACGATTTCCCGTCGGTGGCCATCGCACTCCTCAAGGAACTGACAATGCGCCTCCGGAAAGCGGACGCGCAGATCAAGAGTCTTTCGTTGAAAGATGCCGCCGGCCGCGTGGCGAATGTCGTGCTGCAGCTTGCCGACGACATCGGGAAAATCCGTAAGGGCCGGGTGGAGATCGACGAGCTTCCCCTGCAGCAGGATCTGGCCAACATGGCGGGGACTTCCCGCGAGACCATTTCGCGTATGATACACGCCTTCATCCGGGAAGGTCACCTCGAGATCGAGCGGGGCAAGCTCATCATCAACGACTACGAGAAATTCAAGTCGCGCTATCTGTAGAATTTGTCCTTCTCCCGTTCTTTCTTACCCCGACTCGTGCTGCATGGATGGTAAAGCGGATCTCCATCTTCACACAACGTTTTCCGACGGCGCTCTCTCCCCCAGCGAACTCATCGAACGCGCCAGGCAAGCCGGCCTGACCACTATCAGCATCACCGACCACGATAACACGGGGGCCCTCGACGAGGCGACGGCACTTGGGGCGCCCCTGGGGATCGTCGTGATCCCCGGCGTCGAGCTGAGCACCATCGTCGGTGAAGCCGACGTGCACATCCTCGGGTACTTCATCAACCACCGGGACAGCCGCCTGCAGGAATATCTCGAGCTTTTCAGGAGCGAACGACGGAAACGGGCGGAGAGAATCGTCGGGAAGCTGAACCGGATGCACCTGCCGCTGACATTCGCGGCGGTCCTGCGCAGGGCTGGCACGGGATCGGTCGGCCGTCCCCATATCGCCACCGCGCTGCTGGAAGAGGGGCTGATCGGCACATATCAGGAAGCGTTTTCGAAGTACCTCGGGTTTGGAAAGCCCGCGTACGAAAAGAAATACCTGATCTCGCCGCGCGACGCGATCGCGCTGATCGCCGCGGCCGGCGGATTGTCATTCCTGGCGCACCCGTCGACGTTCGTCAACGAGACCGTGCTTCAGGAGCTCATCGACGAGGGGATTGACGGGATCGAGGTGGTTCACCCTTCCCATTCGCCGGAACTCGTTGCGCACTACAGCGGCATCGTCAGCGAATATTTCCTCCTTGCCAGCGGTGGCTCCGACTTCCACGGGGGGAAGAGGAACGACAGAGAATCGTTTGGAAAGTACTACATCTCCACAGAGCTCGTGGACATGATGCGCCGGCGGCTACGTTAGACGCCGAACCGCCGAATTCGAAAGAAGGGGACAACAGATGCACACAATCGAAGGAAAACTCCTCGCACGCGGACGCTCGTTCGGGATCGTCGTGAGCCGTTTCAACAGCCTGGTGACGGAACAGCTCCTCCAGGGCGCCGTCGACTGCCTGGTGCGGCACGGTGCGGAGGGGGACGCGATTTCCGTCGTTCGCTGCCCCGGGTCGTTTGAGATCCCCCAGGTCGCAATGCGTCTCGCCGCACCGGGGAAGTTCGACGCGGTGATCTGCCTGGGGTGCGTCATCCGTGGAGAGACGCCTCATTTTGATTACATAGCGTCGGAAGTGGCGAAGGGGATCGGCCAGATATCCCTGCAGACCGAAACCCCGGTGACGTTCGGTGTGTTGACAACCGACACACTCGAACAGGCGCTCGAACGTGCCGGCGCCAAGGCGGGGAACAAAGGGTGGGACGCGGCTCTCTCGGCAATCGAGCTTGCGGACCTGAAGGCACAACTCTCCGAAGGGAAGAAAGGCTCGAAGCACTGACAGGAGCGGACGCGCGAGACCGCGGGTGCGGCGTTCGTCCTGCCAGGGCGAAGGTTATGAAGACGCGAGGGTGGGGCATTATTGTAGTGTACCTCCTGGGCGCCGGAGCGCTGTATGGCGGCGCGGGCACCTGGAAGAACTTCACGTCAATGAAGGATGTGAAGGGGGTTGCCAGGAGCGGACACGGCTACTGGGCTGCGACGAGCGGCGGATTGTTCCGCTGGGACGAGGGGACGGATTCCTACCTCAAGCTCACCAATGCCGAAGGCCTTCTCAGCACGGATCTCACCGCCGTCGGGATCGACAGGAACGGCGACGTGTGGGGGTGCGCCTCCACGGGGATGATCCACATCTACACGCCGTCCACGGGATTCGTCCGCACGATCTCCAACATCGTGGAATTTCCGGGTCCCACCGACAAGCGGATCAATGCGGTGATTACCGCCGGCGATACGGTCCTCCTCTGCAGCGATTTCGGGCTGAGCGTCTACAGGCTTGGCCGGGGGGAATTCGGGGACACGTTTACGTCGTTCGGTGCGATCCCCGCGAACAACCGCGTTGCTGTCACCAGCGCGGTGATCAGCGGCGGCCGGATCTGGGCGGCTGTCTCGGACCGGAGCACGGGCAATTACGTCGTCTGGGCGGACGTTTCCAGCCCGAACCTCCTCGACCCCCAGCACTGGACTCTCCAGCAGGTCGGCCCGGCGGGATCCGTCCCGTCGGCCCTCGCCGTGTTCAACGGCCGCGTCTACGCGGGGACGACAAAAGGGCTCTATTATTATGACGGCGCCGGCTGGCAGGGGATCTCCTCTCTGGCCGGAGTATCGATCGTCGGGTTGAGTGCTTCCTCAGCATCGCTCGGCGTGTGTACGGCGACAAACCTCGTCTACACCGTCGATTCTCTCAATACCGCGCTCGCCTACGGCCCTCCGCTCTCATTCACACCGACGTCTCTCGTGACCGGGAGCAACGGCCTCCCATCGGTCGGCACGCTGGGCGGCGGGCTACAGGTCTACGGCGCGTCATGGAATTCGCATTTCCCGAACGGACCCAACTCCAACCAGTTCAATGACGTCACCATCGCACCCGACGGGACGCTCTGGGGCGCAGGTGGCGGTTTCTACGGTCCCGGAACGGGATTCGGATTTTACAGGTACAACGGGCACAATTGGAAATCATTCATCCCGGAGAACAGCCTCCTTCCTGATGACGAAGTCTATCTCGTGTCCGTGGGGTGCAACGGATCCCTCTGGGCAAGCACCTACGGCTACGGCAGCGTCGAGATCCCGGCGGGATCCGATTCGATCGACGCCGCTCACCTCTTCGGACGCAATGTGGGGATGGCGGGACTCGCGAACAACCTGAACTTCATCGTCACGAGCAGCGTCGCCTGCGACAGCCGCGGCAACTTCTGGACGTCTATCGTGCTCCCCGCCGACAGAAATGTCCTTGCTGTCCGCAAACCCGATGGGACGTGGCGACATCTCCCCGTCATCGTCGACGGCACAAAGGTCGACAGGCTGCAGGACAGACCCGTCGACCGGTGCCTCGCGGTAGACGCGTCGGACAACCTCTGGGCTGTCGTCAAGGACCCGGCCCTGAAAGGGGTCGTGGCGCTTGCCAACGGCGGGACAATCGACAGCATCGCGGCGGTGCACCTGACCAGCGCAAACGGGTTGCCGAGCGACAATGTCTCGACGATCGTTGTCGACAGGGAGAACGAAATCTGGATCGGGACCGACCGGGGGATCGCCATCGTACTCGATCCGTCGAACCCCCTGCGGGACCAAGCGATTGCCACGTACAGGCCCGCGAACGGCCTGACCGTGAACGCCATCACGGTCGACCCGCTCAATCAGAAGTGGGTGGCCACGACGGAAGGGGTGATCCTGTATTCTCCCGACGGGACGCAGGCGCTCGCCTCGTACACGGTCGAGAGCACATCGGGGAAACTCATCGACAACAATGTCAAGAGCATCGCCGTCGATCCGGAGACCGGGACCGTCTATTTCGGCACGACGGGGGGATTGGCCAGCCTGAGCACACCGGCCGTCGCCCCGAAGGCGCAGTTCGACAAGCTCTTCGTCTACCCGAACCCGTACCTGGTCCCGAACGGATCGCTTCTTACCGTCGACGGTCTTGTCGCAAATTCCAGCCTGAAGATACTGACGATCGACGGGAGGCTTGTCCGTGAGATCAAGACCCCCGGCGGCCGGATCGGGTTCTGGGACGGGAAGGACGACAGGGGAAACGTCGTCGCCTCGGGGGTATATGTCATCGTGGGGTTCACGGAAGACGGCAGTCAGGTAGGCACGGGAAAAGTCGCGGTCATCAGACACTAACAACTCGAGAGACACACAATCACACCATCGGAATAACTCTAATCAGGAGGGCAGGGCTTTGGAAAACAACGGCTACAAAGATGAGATCTTCACGAAGAGGGTAAGGGCCGGAAAGCGGACCTACTTCTTCGACGTCAAATCGACAAAATCCGAAAAGGACTTCTACATCACCATCACGGAAAGCAAGCGCGTCGGCGAGGAAGAATACGAGAAACACAAGATCTTCCTTTACAAGGAGGATTTCGAAAAATTCCGCGAAGCGCTCGCGGAGACAATCGAGCAGGTGCAGGCCGAACTGCTCCAACATGGGGAACCGCTCGAACACGGGGAACCGGTAAAGCTGGAGTAAGATCTGCCTCCCCGGGTTCCCGCCTCGTCTTCCCAGGAGGCGGGAACCCGGACCCGGCTCCCACCCTCTTCCCCCCCCACCTTTGCATCCGCATGGAGTGAAGTCCACCCATTTTTTCGGCCTGAACGCTGCGGAACGAGTGTTTCTTGACTCTCTTTGAGGATATGCATATATTGTAGGGCTTTTGTTAAAACGGGCAAAAACCGCCCATCCCGGCGGATTTCCGGCAGGCGTGAGAGGGATTTGCCGGGCGGGAAGGGGTTTCCGCCTCATGTGAGGGGGCAATGAAAATACAGGTCGGCGGTCTCTCCGAAGGGGTTCACGCCTACAATTTCCGGATCACGCCGGCCGAACTCGGACTTCCCTCCGAGTTCCCCGACGGTGTGGACATCACGGCGACGCTGGAGAAGACCAGCAGGCAGCTTCTTCTCAGGGCGTCCGTGGCGACCACGGTAGAAGTCCCCTGTGACAGGTGCGTCGCGCTCATCCGGGAGCCCCTCGGATCCGGGTACCAGATGCATTACGTGTGGGAGGAGACCGAAGCGGAGCGGATCGACCCTTCGGAGGTCCAGGTGATGCCGCCGGGACAGACGGTCATCGATCTGGCCGACGATGTGCGACAGACTCTTCTCCTTGCTTTCCCCCTGAAGAATGTCTGCCGGGAAGAATGCAGGGGACTCTGCTTTCGGTGCGGCAAGAATCTCAACGAGGGGGCGTGTGACTGCAAGGAGACGCTGGTGGACGGCAGGTGGGACAAGTTGAAGGAACTTCAGAACAACAATTCGAAACAGGCTGGATAGGAGAGCATATGCCGAATCCGAAACGACGACACTCCAAGACGCGCGGCCGGAAACGCCGGACACATTACAAGGCAGTTGCGCCTGCAATCTCCGATTGCCCCAATTGTCACACACAGAAGCTCCCCCATCGTGCCTGCCCGAACTGCGGGTACTACAACGGCCGTTCCATAGTCGTTCCCAAGGCATCCTGAGACCCCCACAGCTCATTCTCCCCCTCCGGTCTCCGGCGCGGGAGATGAGGTGCGATGGCCGCCTCCGCGCCGCCGGTATGAACCCCCTTCATCAATCACCCGGTTTCCCATTCCCTTGAGCTGGAAGGAGAAAGACATAACCATTGTCGTCGACGCCATGGGGGGGGATTATGCTCCCGGGGTTGTGGTCCAGGGAGCCGTGGACGCCATCGCTGAATCCTCCGGGCGGGTCTCCGTCATCCTCGTCGGGAGGCAGCAGGCCATCGAATCCGAATTACGGAAGCATGCCCCGGGGGGGGGAGAGGCGAACATCGCGGGGACGTTGCGCGTCGTCCATGCGGATGAAATCATCGAAATGCACGACGCGCCCAATTCCGCCCTGAAGTCGAAGAAGAATTCTTCCATCGCCGTCGGTCTCGCGCTCCACCGGGACGGGAAGGCGGACGCGTTCGCAAGCGCGGGGAATACAGGCGCGGTATTGTCCGCGTCGACGCTCATTCTCGGACGGATCAAGGGGATCGGCCGGCCGACGATCGGCGCACTGTTCCCCACTGCAAAGCACACCCCGTGTCTCCTTCTCGATGCGGGAGCAAACGTCGACTGCCGGGCCCGGCACCTCTATGAGTTCGGCCTGATGGGATCCGCGTATGTGGCCGCCATGTTCGGCACGCGCCACCCCGCGGTCGGGCTGCTGAGCATCGGCGAAGAGGAAACAAAGGGAAACGAGGTCACGCTCGAGGCATTCAAGATGCTGAAAGAGGGCCCCCTGCATTTTGTGGGGAATGTCGAGGGACGGGACATCCTGAGGGGGGGGGTGGATGTAGTTGTCTGTGACGGGTTCGTCGGGAACATAGTCTTGAAATTCGGCGAGAGCATCCCGTCGTTCCTGAAGGCGAAATTCTTGCGTTACGCGTCGCGCGGGCCCAGGGAAAAGCTGGTCGCCCTCCTGGCGCGCGGGGGACTCCGCTCCGTCATGCAGGAGATGGACTATCAGGAGGCCGGGGGTGTCCCCCTGCTCGGGGTCAACGGCGTCTCCATCATCGGACACGGCGGATCGAGCGCCAGGGCGATCAAGAACATGATTTTCCTGGCGGAGAAGACGGTCGTCCAGGACGTCAACGGCAAGATCCAGGATTCACTTCACGGATCCAGAAACGGAGAAGAATGACGAAGATACGGGCAACCATCACTGCCGTGGGGCACTGGGTCCCCGAAGAGCGACTCACAAACGCCGACTTCGAAAGGATGGTCGACACGTCAGACGAGTGGATCCGTTCGCGGACGGGCATCATCGAGCGTCGCATACTCCGGGAGGGAGCGACATCGGACCTGGCGGCAAATTCCATACGGGAAACCCTGAAGATCCGGGGGATTTCCGCCGCAGAGATCGACCTGATCATCGTCGCCACCGTCACGCCGGACATGTTCTTCCCCTCCACCGCCTGCCTGGTCCAGGAGCGCATAGGTGCGAAGCGTGCCTGGGGGTTCGACCTCTCGGCGGCGTGCTCGGGCTTTCCCTTCGCGCTCGTCACCGGGGCCCAGTTCATCGAGAACGGCACGTGCAGGAAGGTCGTTGTCGTGGGAGCCGACAAGATGAGCTCCATCACCGACTACACCGAGAGGAACAACAGCATCCTGTTCGGAGACGCCGGCGCCGCGGTTCTTCTCGAGCCTTCGGTGGATCCCTCCGGAGGCATCCTTGACCAGATACTCTGTTGCGACGGTTCGGGAGAGAAAGCCCTCAACATGCGCGGGGGCGGGAGCCTGAATCCCCCCACCCATGAGACCGTGGACAAGAAGATGCACTTTATCTTCCAGGACGGGAAAACCGTCTTCAAGGCGGCGGTCGTGGGCATGGCCGACGTCTCCGGGGAGATCATGGAACGGAACCACCTCGCGGGAAAGGACGTCGACTGGCTCGTGCCGCATCAGGCGAACCTCCGCATCATCGACGCGACCGCCGAACGGATGGGACTGGACCGCTCAAAGGTCATGATCAACATCGACAGGTACGGCAATACGACCGCCGCCACGATCCCCCTCTGCCTCTCCGAGTGGTGGCAATCGGGGAAGCTGAAGAAAGGACAGACGATCGTCATGGCCAGCTTCGGCGCGGGCTACACGTGGGGCGCCGTGCTCATGAAATGGACGGCGGAGGACGCTCGATGACACAATGGGAATGACGGCATACGTGTTCCCCGGTCAGGGGTCGCAATACGTGGGGATGGCGAAGGACCTTTTTGAGGCCCACCCGGCCTCGCGCGCGCTTATGGAAAAGGCGGACGCGATACTGGGAGTCCCCCTGAGCAGGATCTGTTTCAACGGGCCGGAGGAAGAACTTTCCCAGACCAGGAACACACAGCCCGCAATTTTCCTCCACAGCGTCGCGCTCTTTATGGCGATGCCCGCACATCCTGCGATGGTGGCCGGGCATTCGCTCGGCGAGTACTCCGCGCTGGTGGCGGCCGAAGTCCTGTCGTTTGAGGACGCGCTCCGTCTCGTGCGGCTCCGCGGGGAGCTGATGCAGCGCTCAGGCGAGGAACATCCGGGAACGATGGCCGCGGTAGTGGGGCTCACGCCTCAGGTGATTGAGGAAGTCTGCCGGGAAGCCGCGGCGGCGGGGGTCGTTCAGCCTGCGAACTTCAATTCCCCGGGGCAGATCGTCATTTCCGGCTCCGTCGCGGGAGTCCGCAGGGCCATGGAGATCGCAAAGCTCCGCGGCGCCAGGATGGTGAAGAAACTCGTCGTCAGCGGCGCGTTTCATTCAGCGCTCATGGCAAGCTCGCAGGCAGGCTTGAAGGAAGGGCTTGACCGCACGACGTTCCGGGATGCGCGCATCCCGGTCTACGCAAACGTGACGGCAGAGCCTGTTCGGCGCGCCGGCGAGATCCGCAGCCTTCTCTACATGCAGGTGACGAGCCCCGTCCGGTGGGAAGAAAGCGTGAACAACATGGTGCGTGACGGTATGACCGCATGTACGGAGATCGGCCCCGGGAAGATCCTGCAGGGCCTCATCAGGAGAATCGCGCCGCAGGTGGCGACGACGGGGGTGGATGCCTGGCGGGACTTCGCAGGGGCCCATTCGGCGTTCCGGCCGGAGCCCGCGGGGGGAGGGGGGGGGACGTGATCACGCCGGATAAGTCGCTCAGGATCGATGAGTACACGATGTCGGGGGAGCTCTTTGTCAAAGGATTCCCGAAGGGCGGGGGCCCCTGCACCTGTTCTTCCGCATGCTGCGAAGGGGGGGTGTTCGTCGACTTTCGCGAGAGAGAGGTGATCATGGCGCACAGGGATCTCATCATACGGCATATGGACGACACGCAAACGACTGATCCCTCGCGCTGGTTCGAGACGAAAGTGGAGGTCGACCCGGACTTCCCGTCGGGAGAGTGCGTGGGGACCCGGGTGATCAACAACAAGTGCGCATTCCTCGACGCCCACGGACGCTGCGCGATGCAAAAGGCCGCACTGGCAGAGGGAATGGACAAGTGGTCGATCAAGCCCCTGTTCTGCATTCTCTACCCGATCGAAATCTCCAACGGGATCGTCAGTTTCGATCAGATGCTCCAGGACGAAGAAACCTGCTGCACGATAGAGACGTCATTCGACATCCCGCTCTTTGAAGCGTGCAGGGAAGAACTTGTCCACATCGTCGGCGAGGAAGGATATGCCCAGATGGAAAAACATTACGCCTCGCTTCTGAATTCCGGCCCGAATCCCGATCTGAATCCGGCCATGAAATCATGAGCACACTCCAGGGAAGAATCGCGCTCGTAACGGGTGGCGGTCGGGGAATCGGGCGGGCGATCGTCGAGGAATTCGCCGCCGCCGGCGCCACGGTGGCATTCACATACAAGAGCTCTTCCGGCGTATCGGAGGATCTCGCCTCTGCGCTCCGCGCGAAGGGACATACGGTCTCCGCTCATCAATCGGACGCCGCGTCCGCCTCCGATGCCACAGCGCTGGTCTCACGCGTGATCGCCGATCACGGCCGGCTCGACATTCTCATTAACAACGCGGGGATCGCCAAAGACGGGCTGCTCATGCGGATGAGCGAGGAAGACTGGGACCGCGTGATCGCCAACAACCTCAAGAGCGTCTTTAATTTCACGAAGGCGGCGGCCCGCCAGATGGTGGGACAACGGTCGGGGAAGATCATCAACATAACCTCAATCGTAGGTATCAGCGGAAATGCAGGACAATCGAACTATGCGGCGTCCAAGGCGGGGATCATCGGCTTCACCAAATCTATTGCAAAAGAGCTCGCTTCTCGCAATATTCAGGTGAATGCCATCGCACCGGGTTTCGTGGACACGGATATGACGGGTGCCCTGACCCCCGAACAGAAGAAGGTCCTGATCGGGATGATACCGCTGAAGAGGACCGCCCGGCCCGAGGAGATCGCGTCGGCCGTGCGGTTCCTCGCCTCGGACGACGCGGGATACATCACCGGGCAGGTTCTGTGCGTCGACGGCGGCATGACCATGTAATGCGGAGAGCGTTGAAGTCGGGCTGTTCACAATTTTTCATCACTCACACAGGAGGTCAGCGTCATGGCAGACATTGAGGCAAAAGTGAAAGAGATCATCATCAACAAACTGGGCGTGGACGACGGACAGGTCACGCCGGAAGCGTCCTTTACGAACGATCTCGGCGCCGACTCTCTTGACACCGTGGAACTGGTGATGGAATTCGAGAAGGCATTCAATCTGCAGATCCCCGACGAAGATGCGGAAAAGATCACCACCGTAGGAGACGCGATCAAATACATCAAGTCGAAGAGCGCCTGAGGCGGCTTAGAAATTCCCCCGCCCCCCGATCAGCCGGGGGGCGGGCATCACGCCCGGACACCCGCCGGGCGTATCCATCCGGCGGGCGAACAGGAAGGAGAGTATCAACGCATGGCAACAAACGGCAAACGTCGAGTCGTCGTCACAGGACTCGGAGCCGTCACTCCGCTCGGCAATTCTGTGCAGGAGTTCTGGAACAACCTGCTTGCCGGAAAGAGCGGCGCGGCTCCCATTACGCACTTTGACACGTCCCTGTACGACACCCACTTCGCCTGTGAATTGAAGAACTACAAGGCGACCGACTTTCTGGACAGGAAGGGCTCCCAGCGAATGGACCCGTTTGCCCAGTTTGCGTTGATCTCATGCGACCAGGCGATCGCGGACGCGGGTATCTCCCTCAAGGGAGAGGATCCTGACCGCTACGGTGTGGTCTTCGGATCCGGCATCGGCGGGATGGCCACGTACGACACGCAGTTCAAGAACTTGATGGCAGGCGGTCCCGGACGGATCAGCCCGTTTTTCATTCCCATGCTCATTCCGGACATCGCAAGCGGGAACATCTCGATTAAACACGGTTTCAAGGGGCCGAATTACGCCACCGTATCGGCCTGCGCCACTGCGTCGCACGCCATCGGCGACGCGTTCAGGATCATCCAGTACGGCGACGCAGAGGTGATGGTCTGCGGCGGGTCCGAGGCACCCATCACACCGATGGGGCTCGGGGGATTCAACGCCATGCGGGCTCTCTCCACGCGCAATGACGCTCCGGAGAAGGCGAGCAGGCCCTTCGATGCCGACCGGGACGGGTTCGTGATGGGCGAAGGGGGGGGCGCGTTGATACTGGAAGAACTCGAACATGCGAAGGCCCGGGGGGCCAGAGTGTATTGCGAAATGGTGGGGATCGGATTCACGGCCGACGCCCACCACATCACCGCACCACCCGAGGGGGGTGACGGGGCGGTCCGGTCGATGCGCCGTTCGCTCAAGGACGCCGGCATCACGGCCGACAAGGTGGACTATGTCAACGTCCACGGGACATCCACCCCGCTGGGCGACATCAGCGAGACACAGGCAATCAAGGCGGTCTTCGGCGAGCACGCCCGGACGATGAAGCTCAGCTCGACCAAGTCGATGACCGGCCACCTTCTCGGGGCGGCCGGGGCGGTGGAAGCGATCGCTGCGATACTGGCGTGTAAAAACGACATCATCCCCCCGACGATCAACTACGAACATCCCGACCCCGCGTGCGACCTGGACTATACCCCCAACGTGGCCGTACGAAGGGTTGTGCAGTACGCCCTCAGCAACACATTCGGATTCGGCGGCCACAACGCCACGTTGCTGGTGAAAAAATACACCAACTGACGGTTGTATGGAGCAGTTGCGTCAACTCATCGCAAGGCTGTTCCGCCGGCCGGCCCGACCTGCGCCGGTTTCCGGCGATGACGCCCACCCCATTTTCATAGAACGCCTCAGGGAGTTCGAACGGAGGATCGATTATCACGTCCGTGAGAAGAACACGTTCGTGCGCGCCCTGCTGCACCGTTCGTATCTCCAGCACAAGCATCACCCCGGCACATCCAATGAACGGATGGAATTCCTCGGGGATTCGATACTCAACCTGATCGTCGGCGAGTACCTCTACCATCACTACCCCCGGGCCGAAGAAGGGGATCTGACAAAGATACGGTCCCGCCTCGTCAACAGAAAGGCGCTGGCGGCATACGCGAAAGCGATCGGGCTTGCGGACTTCATTCTCACGAGCCCCAGCGCATCGAGCGGTCCGGGGAAGGGGCAGGACACCATTGCCGCGGACACCTTCGAGGCCGTCATCGCCGCAATCTACCTGGACGGCGGGTTTGACGCGGCGCGGCAATTTGTGGAACGGCGAGTCCTGAGCGCCCTGAAAAGCGGCGCCGTCGTCACCGCGGACGACAACTACAAGAGCATGCTTCTCGAGTACTCACAGGCGAACGGCCTCGGGATCCCCCGGTACACCATTGTGCTGGAAGAGGGGCCCGATCACGACAGGACATTCACCGTCGAGGTCTCCCTGAGCGACGGCCGGAGGGGACGCGGGGAGGGGAAGAACAAGAAAGAGGCGGAGCAGGCGGCCGCCGCGCGGGCGATCGAACACCTTGCATGAACATTTCATGGCCATTCTCAGCAACGATACCGACATTGCGTCTCTCCTCAGGCGATCACGCACGATCGCGGTCGTTGGCCTCTCCGACACGCCGCACCGCGACAGCCACCGCGTGGCGCTCTACCTCCAGAAGCAGGGATATGTGATCATACCGGTGAACCCTTCAGTCAAGGAAGTCCTCGGCCAGGCGGCGTTTCGGGACCTCGAGAGCATCGGCTACGCCGTCGACATCGTCGACATTTTCCGGCGCCCGGAGTACGTTCCGGCGATCGCAGGAGCCGCCATCCGCTCCGGAGCCCGCGCACTCTGGATGCAGTTCGACACAGTGCACGAGGATGCTGCACAGCGCGCCTCCGATGCGGGGCTGGACGTTGTCATTGACCGGTGCATCATGGTGGAACACCGGCGGCTGATCGCATGACGCGCTCCTCCCGTTTTCGTGCACACCGCTGCGGGCGTACCCCGTGTGCAGCAATCGCCGCCATCGTTTTCATGCTCCATGCGGAGGCCGCAGCGCAGGATACGGTACGCGCCGCCTCACCGGTCCTCGGGGTGGTCGACACCATCATGGTGGGGGGGAACGACAAGACCGAGGCGTACGTCATCCTGGACGAGATGACGATCAAACCGGGCGCGATTCTCACCCGCGAGGAGATCGAATTCGACCGGGGGCGCATCTACAGCCTGGGGCTTTTCACACGCGTTGACCTCCTGTACGATTCGCTCGGTACGCAGCATTTCCTTTTCGTCGATGTCCGCGAGCGCTGGTACATCGTCCCTCTCCCGCTCTTCGGGTTCCGCGACGGCGACACGCACAAATTCTATTTCGGCGGTGGCCTGCTCCACTATAATTTCCGCGGGAGGAACCAGAAGCTGTACGGTTCCGTGGTGTTCGGCTACGACCCTGCAATTTCATTCTCATTTGCCGATCCGCAGCTTGATAGGGAGAACAATCTCTATTTCGCATCGTCGCTCGGGTTCTCCCGGGTCAAGAACAGGAGCGTCATACAATCCGACCTGACCGGAGATTTCTACGAGCAGCATTACGACATCAACGGCACCGTGGGAAAGCGTTTTAACCTGTTCGAGACCGCTGGGATCAACATCGGAATTCACGATGTCACCGTGACGTCGTACCTCCCGGGACGGACCGTCTCGCCGAACGGTCAGGACACCTACCTGTACGCGAGCGTGAGCTACGTGTACGATTCCCGCGACCTGCGGGAATACGCGACAAGCGGGACGATGGTCTCACTCTACGCAAGCAAGAACGGGTTCGGGGAGTCGCCGTTGAGCTACAGCAGGTTCGGCGCCGACGCGAGGAAGTATGTTCCATTCGGCGGGGGATTTTCACTCGCGACACGCCTGTTCGGGTCTCTTGTCGCCGGCGGCCTCGTCCCGACGTACGCGCACACGTATTTCGGAGCCGGTGAGAGAATCCGGGGGTATTACAGGACGGTGATGGAGGGGGAGGACATCGCGGGGGGGACAGCCGAACTCCGCTACTCGCTCCTGGATGCGAGGACATTCCTGTTTTCTGCGGTTGCAATGCCTTCCGAATTTTCCGTATGGCGGTTCGGGATCAGCCTTTCGCTTTTCACGGACACGGGAGCCACATGGTTCCGGGGGGACAGGTTGACCCCCGGCTTATTCGCAACCGGGTACGGGGCCGGGATCGACTTCCTCCTGCCGTACAGCGTCGTGCTCCGCACCGAATACGCGTGGAACGAGTTCGGCGTCGGCCAGTTCATCATCGACTTCCGCGGGAACATCTGACGATGGAGTACTTCTATGCTCCGCCGGGCTCCGTCACCCCCCCTACACTGACGATCACCGGTGACGAGTTATTGCACATGACCCATGTGATGCGCATGCGTGAAGGGGACGCGGTCCGGGTTGTCGACGGCAACGGTAACTCCTATGACGCGCGCATAACGTCGATCACACGGCAGGCAGCGACGTGCAGGATCACCGCCCACGCGCAGCGCCTGCACGAGCCCGCCCGGGCGCTCACGCTCGGGGCCGGGATGCTCAAGAATCCTTCACGTTTCGATTACCTCGTGGAAAAGGCGTCCGAGATCGGCGTGGTGCGGATCGTCCCCCTTCTGACAGAACGGACGATCCCCCGTCACGCGAAGACGGAGCGATGGCAGAAGCTCTGCGTCGCGGCGATGAAGCAATCCGGCCGCTCCGTTCTTCCCGAGGTCCGGCAGCCCCAACCGTTGAGGGAATTCATTTCGTCCTGCGGGGGAGACGCGCTGAAGTTGATCCCCCACGAACAGGCGGAAATTTCCCTCTCCCACTCCCGCATACCGGGGGATGGTCCGGCGGTCGTGTGTATCGGACCCGAAGGGGGTTTCAGCGATGAGGAGATCGCCATTGCGCAGGAGGCGGGATTTCAGCCCGTCTCACTCGGCACACGGAGGCTCCGGACGGAAACCGCCGCGATCGTGGCGTGTGCGATCGTCCTTCAGGAGGAGGATCGGACACCCGGATGACGGCGCATCAATGAGCAACAGCGGTGGGGCCCCGAAAATGAAATTCGAACGTCCCCGGTCGGGCACACTTCTCCTCGGCATACTCGCCGCGGGCCTCATCGTGCGCATCGCGACGGTTGCGTTGTTCCATCCCCCCCTCTTCTCCGACGACCTCGACTATGTCGCGCTGGGGAAGTCGCTCGCGCACGGCGACGCGTACCAGCTTGAAGGCCACCCGACAGCCTACAGAACTCCGGGATACCCGCTCCTTCTCGCATTCTCGTTCAGGCTTTTCGGCGAATCGCTTGTTCCCGTCCGGGCGGCCCAGGCGGCAGCCGATTTGCTCTCCTGCTTTCTTGTCTTTGTGCTGGGGCGAAAGCTCTTTTCGGAGCGGGTGGGATTGATCGGAGCGGGTATATTCGCGCTCTTCCCTCTCGAGATCCTTTACGTTTCGATCATGATGACAGAGACGGTGTTCACGACGCTCCTGCTCCTGTATCTCCTGATATGCACGGGCGAAACGCCTTCCTGGAAGACGAGCATCGCTGCAGGGATCGTCCTTGGTGCGGCGACCCTTGTACGCCCCACGATACTTCTCCTTCCCGCGGTGATTTTTGCGGTACGATGGGTGAGCGGATGGAAATCGGGCAAGAACCTGAAGGCGCTGGCACTGACCGCGGGAGCAGCGCTTCTCATCCTCTCCCCGTGGCTCATCAGAAATTTCAACGAATTCGGGCGCATATCGCTCACATCCAACACGGGCGTGAACTTCTGGATAGGGACACACAGCGGTGCAAGCGGCTCATATTCGTTTCCGGAGAACAATCCTCTTGTTGCGGTGAAGGACGAATTCGGGCAGTCCGACCTGGGAATCCGGCTCGGGGTGGAGTTCATGAAGGGGCATCCGCTGGAGTATGGAATGATACTCGCGAAGAAATGGGCCCATTTCTTTTCGGTCGATTACTGGCTGCTCCTCTCGATGCACTACCGGCCGGATTTCCGGTCAGCGCCGAATGCGGGTGTCGTCTTCAGCAGCTTCCGGCTGACGGATGTCCTGGCGCTCCATCTGCCGTTCGCAGCCGTGCTCCTTCTCGCGACATTCGGGCTCTGCTGCCGTGCCGGGGAGGGGAAGGGGACACTCTTCCTCTTTGCCCCCTGCGCATACTGGATACTCGTCCACCTCGCGTTCTACGGCTCCGCGCGGTACCGATTCCCTGTCGTACCGCTCTTTATGATCGGAGCGGCGTACGGCGCAGACATACTCCTGAGAAGGATGTACGTCCTGACACGCCTCCGTGCGGCGGCGTTCTGGTTCCTCGCGTTCCTCTTCGCCGCGGGATGGACCGCGGAGCGGATCGTCATACAGAGAAAAGCAGACACATACGGCGGGAGGGAAACGCTCCGGGCGGCACCGGGTGATACCGCCGGCGCCGGCGAGGGACGTTTCCGGGAGGGGGGAGACTAGCGGGAGCGACTCAGTCGTGCTTCAGTTTATCGGCAACGATCCCCTGGATCTCCTCGAGCATCATCCGGCTCGTGTTCATGAGCGAGTCCATTTCATCCGTCTTCCATCCGACAAATTCCGAATCGTTGAGGTTGTTCAGGTTGATGCGCACATTGAGCGCGGCGGCTTCGACGGCGGCATGAAGCATGTACGCGCTGACGCCGGCGTCGCTGACCGAATTCACGTTCCCGGAGGCGGCCACCTGCTGGGTGAGGGCGAGGGCATCGATGCAGTGCTTCATGACCTCCAGCGGGACATTTGTTGCTTCCTTCGTCGCCTCGCGGATCGCCGCGGAGCGGAGCGCCTTCTGCGGTTCCGTGTCTTTCGGCAGGGAGAACGCCTCCATCACCTTGTTGAATGCCCGCGTGTCCTCGTCGATCAGCGCGGTGAAGAGCCCCCGCATCTTCTCGGCCTGGGCGAGGATCTTCTTCATCTCCCCTTCCACAGCCGCATATTTCTTCTTGCCGATCGTCAGGTTGCAGACCATCGCCGTCAGCGCGGCGCCGAGAGCCCCCGCAAGCGCGGCGACGCTCCCGCCTCCCGGTGCGGGGGATGAGGAGGCAAGCTCGTCCAGAAATGCTACAAGTGTTTTCTTGGCTGGCATGGGAGTGTCCGCGTTCTGTTAGAGTTGTGCTTCGATGACTTTCTTTTGCATGTCGAACGGTTCGAGCTGGCCGAGACCGAGCGAGTCGACCGCCGCAGCCAGGATCGCTTCCTCCCCGGATGCCTCCGGCGCGTAGTATCGTCCCGCCATCAGGAGGGCATCCTTCGGCGTGAGACCGACGATCTCGCTCCCCGTCACGTGGGCACCGAGCGCGGCCGCCTCCTTTTTCACTTCCTCAAATGCCATGTGGGGGGGGGTGACGTGGTAGTTCACGAGATTGATGGAGACCTGCGCGATGTTCTGCGCTTCGAGAAGCACCCCCATCGCCTTCACGGCCCGGAGCGACCCCGGGATCATGATCTTCTGATTCTTCCCGTCGAGAACGGGGTTCCCCTTTCCGTCCTTCTTGACCCGGCCGCTTTCGCGAATCCGGAGCGCGATCTCGCTCGCGGTCTTCACGTCGTTGGTGTCGAGGTTGACGTTATAGGCGATGAGGAACATCCTCGCGCCGGTGACCGTCGCACCCGACGCGGCGTTGAAGACGGCGGGTCCGAAGTCCGGAGCCCATGCGGGGTCTTTCAGCTTGTCGGCCAGCCCCTCGTATTCCCCTTTCCGTATGACGGAGAGATTCTTCCTCTCCGGTCGCGTCGCCGCCTCCTCGTACAAGTAGACAGGGATCTGCAGCTCCGTGCCGACGCGTGCACCGAACTCCTTCGCGAGGCGGACGCAGTCCTCCATGGTGACGCCGGAGACCGGGACAAACGGAACCACATCGGTGGCGCCGATGCGGGGGTGCTCCCCCCGGTGTTTCGACATGTCAATCAGCTCGGCCGCCTTCTTTGTCCCCTGAAACGCCCCCTCCAGGACCGCCTCAGGTTCGCCGACAAACGTGACGACCGTGCGGTTGTAGTCCTTGTCCGGCTCCGCGCTGATGAACTTTACGCCGGGGACGGCGCTGATTGCCCCGGCGATCGCATTGATGAAGCGTATGTTGCGCCCTTCACTGAAATTGGGAACGCACTCAACGAGACGTGCCATAAGAGCCCCGTGTCAGAATTCCAGAATCGTGCCGTTCTTGATTATTGTCCGCACGTGGTTCGCGCCGAAGTGATAGGCAAGGAACCGGTAGTCGGGGACATCGGCGACGATGAGATCGGCACTCTTGCCGACTTCTATGCTCCCGATCTCCCCCGAGAGCCCCAGTGCGGCCGCGCCGTTCAGCGTCGAGGCGGTGATCGCTTCCTCCGGCGTCATGTGCATCTGCGTACATGCAATCGTCATCATCATCGGCATCGAGTACGACATGCAGGACCCGGGGTTGAAATCGCTTGCGATCGCGACCGCCACACCTCCGTCGATGAGCGCCCGGGCAGGGGCATACCCGTGATTCAGGAAGAACGAAACTCCGGGGAGTATGCCCGCCACGACTCCCGCCTCCTTCATCGCATCGATCCCGCCGCGGCTCACGTGTTCCAGGTGATCGGCCGACACCGCCCCCAGACGCGCTGCGAGCTCGGCACCCCCCATCGGTGTCAGTTCGTCCGCGTGCACTTTCAGCTGCATCCCGAAGGACCGGGCAGCGCCGAGCACACGCTCGGCGTCGTTCAGATCAAAATATCCCTTTTCACAGAACACGTCGCAAAAGCGGGCGAGCTTTTTGCGTCCCACGTAGGGAATGATCGTATCGACAAGAAGAGCGACATAGTCCCCCGTCCTGCCGCTGTATTCGGGGGGAACCGCATGTGCGCCGAGGAATGTCGGTACCACCCCCATCAGCTCCTCCGCCCCGAGCTCACCGATCGCCTCGAGCATCTTGATTTCGGTCTCCATGTCGAGCCCGTACCCGGATTTTATCTCGACGGTGGTGGTCCCGCTCCGCATCATGGCGTTCATGTACCTGACGGTCTGCCGCTTGAGAGCCTTCTTCCCGGCCGCGCGGACGTGACCGATGGTGCTCAGGATCCCGCCCCCTCCTTCGGCAATCTGCTGGTATGTCGCCCCCTCCGAACGGAGGGCAAACTCCTTCTCCCTGCTCCCGGCGAACATCATGTGCGTGTGCGAGTCAACGAATCCGGGGAGGAGGGTCATGCCCGAGGCATCAAGCTCAGCGACATCAGGCGGGAGCGTCCCTCTCCATTCACGCATCGGGCCGGCCCATGCGATCTTCCCGTCCCGGCAAAGGAGACCGGCATCAGTCAGGAGACCCAGATCCCGCATATCCGCGCCCGTTTTTGCGGTCTTCCCCCGGGCGGCGACGGTGACGAGCTGGGAGATATTCTTGAGAAACAGATTCAAAACGGATGGAGAAATTGCGAGTGTGTGGAAAAGATACAAAATCGGGGGGCGAGCCGCAAGTTGGCGAATTGCATCATGAGAGATCGGTTTGAAACCACTCTGTCGGTTCATTGATCCATCCGTGGAGCTCACCTTGAAAAGCCGGCATTGTCAACCGATATTTCAAGGTACTCGCAGGAGGCCCGTTTCAGGCGCAGATTATTCAGGAGAACGGGACGGGAATCAGCGTGCTCTGATTTTGTGATCAGATGCTAGATATGCACAGAGACCTTGAACACGACATTCCGTCGTTCCTCCCAGCTTGCTCCGGTTGTGTACGCGCCTTTGAGCAAATGGGAATGATCGAGGAGATTGGTGATATACACTGACGGCTCGAAAGTCATTTCGCCCGACAGGTGGCAGGTGTGCCCGCCACCGAGATTCACTATCGTCGAAGGAGGAGTATGGGCCGGGGTATTGAAATCAAAAAGTCCCGTTCTGTACAGTGGCACATTACCCGGATACCCATTGGAGAGGCCGGAACCATAAATCGCTCCAAGATTTACAAACCAGTCTTTCGGCTGGTAGTTGACCCCCAGGGCCACAGAAAGCCTCTGATCATGATCAAGGTCAGTTGCAGGTCCGTCACTGCTCAGCGGCAGGAATCCGCCGGTGAGAACTCCGGACCCAACAGCGTGAATGACCGACGAATTCACATAGCCTGAGAGGGGTGTAGAAGGGGCGCTATAGGACAATGCAAGTTCGATTCCATTGGTAGTGACACTCGCTATGTTAAAAGGGGTCTTGATCGCACTGGAGCCCAGGGTTGCATCGTCCGTGAACGGCGCAGCGCGCTTGTGGAACGCCGCCAGTTTGATCCTCACCCCGAGAGGGAAGCTGTTGGTGTACACCGCCTCGAAGAAGTCATCCCGTTCCGACACTGTCGGCGTGACAGAAGTGCTCACGTTTCGTGCAATGGATCTCAGCCCTTCAATGTTCGTCGGCATGAAGAGCCGTCCGTAGTAAATGTAGGCGGAGCTCAAAGCGTCAATAGTGAAATTCCACCTGATTCTCGGACTGACCTGGCGCTGCACGGGCACGTCCGGTGCGATGTGCTGATCATACCGGATCCCGATGNNGTGCGATGTGCTGATCATACCGGACCCCGAGGTTCAAGGAGGTCCACTCCAATGGTTGCCACTCTGTCTCCGCAAAGATCCCAAAATCAGATCCAGCAAAATCCGTGACGATCGACGGACCCGGGATATTCAGCGAGTCACGCGACGTGAAATTCTCTTTGCCCCTCGTGCCGCTCATGCTGAATCCCGCTTTGACCATGAACTCGTGTGACAATCGGCTGTCGTAGACCGAACGCAGACCGACGGTAGTGAAGGTCCGGGCTTCCGCCAGGAGGTACTTCCGTCCGGGAAAGTC
>PMJR01000061.1 GCA_003158475.1 Ignavibacteriota bacterium
GGCGATGATCGCGCAGGACCTCCCCCCCCAGTTCTTTTACCTCGCTCTCCAGGAGAGCGAGTTTGACTCCGCGGTGGTCGGACCCGAAACCCGGTTCGGGATCGCAAAAGGGATGTGGCAATTTATGCCCGCCACGGCGGTTCAGTACGGACTGAAAACGGGTCCGCTGATCAGGGTGGCCAGGCCGGACCCCCGGGACGAGAGACAAAACGTCTCAAAATCCACCTCAGCGGCTGCGCGATACATCAGCGACATGTACAACACGGAGGCGCAGGCCTCAGGTCTCCTCGTGATCGCGGGCTACAACTGGGGACACAACGTTGTGCGGGGCCTGATCCGGGAGATGCCGGAGAACCCGCGCGACAGGAATTTCTGGAAATTTCTAACTCAGTACAGGGACAAGATCCCGAAACAGACATATGATTACGTCTTTTACATATTCTCCGCAGCAGTCATAGGCGAAAACCCGAAGCTCTGGGGGTTCAACATGGAGCAGCCTTTCCCCGCGACTCCGCACCCGAACTGACACACCCGCAATCCACAGGCAATCATAATGACCCGGTCGTTGC
This sequence comes from Ignavibacteriota bacterium, assembly GCA_003158475.1. GTDB lineage: Bacteria > Bacteroidota > Ignavibacteria > UBA10030 > UBA6906 > Fen-1273. Next base: position 570 of record PMJR01000061.1, read on the forward strand.
TCATCCCCGTATTGACAGCCCTGTTTTGCGTCTCCTCCGCCGCACAGGATCCGTCGTTTTACAAAAAACAGGACACGTGGCAACACACCGTGCAGGCTTCACTCGAGACCCTGAACACACAACGCGCGGGAGGGGGCGGGTCATCCTCCGTTCAGTTAGGGCCATGGATTTCAATCGGCCCGTTCAGGTCGAACACCAAAGACGCTTTCGCAGAGGTGTTCCCTCCCGAAACAGAATTCGTTCCGGGGAAGGCCTATGAAGGGGGATCACTCCACTGGACCGCCCGGCCGCTCTGGCGCGACGGTAAGGTGATCCTTTTTGAACAGACGGATTTTTGCGCGATGTTCATCTCGCGCCCTTTGTCGGCCCCCCGGGACACGACCCTCGCACTCTCGCTCGGGAGCGATGACGGAATAAAAGTCTGGCTTGACGGGAAACCGGTTTTGCAGCACGATATCAACCGGGGGGTGCTGCCGGACCAGGAGGAACTCACACTCACGCTCCCGCGGGGGGAACACCGGCTTCTCATCAAGATCAACAACGGGCAGGGAGACTTCGGTTACTACTTTGCGGTCGTGAACAGAGAGCTCGGCGAACTCCTTCGGCTCGTCTCGCGGGATTTTCCCACCGCGAGGGTGCAAAAAGAGATTGCCTGGGAATCCGCGGACAGCATCTGGGCGGCCGTGTGGAAACCGGGAGACTACGCGGAGCTCGCGCGAAGGTATGCGGCAGCGACGTTGTTCGACACTCCGGCGGAGCGTGCCGCTGCAATCCTCAGGGCACAGACGGCGTCATCCGGGACCGCGCTGGACGCCTTCAGAAGGACGTACCTCGATGCGCGCGCGCAGGATAGTACCCCTGTGATACTGACGCCGGGAGCTTCACCGCTCCCGCGCATCAACGGCGCACGCGTGTTCGGAGCCCGTCCCGGAAATCCGTTCCTCTATACCGTCGCGGCGACCGGGACCCGTCCGATGAAGTTTTCGGCACAAGGGCTCCCCGCAGGACTTGCGCTCGACACCAGCACGGGACGCATCACCGGCACACTTGCGGGCACCGGTACATACCGGGTCACGATCCGGGCCGGGAACGGACTCGGAACATCTATGCGGGTCCTCACGATCGTTTCAGGAGATCAGATCGCACTGACCCCGCCGCTGGGGTGGAACAGCTGGAACTGTTTTGCCTCGGCGGTCGACGACGCGAAGGTCCGCGCTGCTGCGGATGCGATGGTGAAGAGCGGGCTCATTGATCACGGCTGGACATATATCAACATCGACGATTGCTGGGAAGTGAGGCCGGAGACGAAGGACCCGCTCCTCGGGGGAGAACCAAGAACTCCCGATGGGAGAATAAACACGAACAAGAAGTTCCCCGATATGAAGGCGCTCAGTGGATACGTCCACGGCAAGGGATTGAAGCTTGGTATCTACTCCTCGCCCGGCCCGCTTACATGTGCAGGTTTCACCGCGAGCTACCGGTTCGAAACGCAGGATGCCGCCCAGTACGCGGAGTGGGGGATTGACTACCTCAAATACGACTGGTGCTCATACGGGTCGATAGAAAAGGAGAGGACGCGCGAATCGCTCGAAAAACCATATGTCACCATGCGCAGGGCACTTAACGGCGTTCATCGCGACATCGTCTTCAGCCTCTGCCAGTACGGCATGGGAAATGTCTGGGAATGGGGAGGCGAAGTCGGCGGCAACTCCTGGCGGACCACGGGGGATATCGACGATACATGGGAGAGAGTGTCGGAGATCGGCTTTGCACAGGGAGGGCACGAGAGGTACGCGAAACCCGGAAACTGGAACGATCCGGATATGCTTGTCGTCGGAAAAGTCGGCTGGGGCCCGCAGCTCCACCCCACGAGGTTGACGCCCAATGAGCAGTACACGCACATTACACTCTGGGCACTCCTCTCGGCTCCCCTCCTTATCGGGTGCGACATGACACAGCTCGACGAATTCACCGCGAGCCTCCTCACGAACGACGAGGTGCTTGAAGTGAACCAGGACCCGCTGGGGAGGCAAGCCTCCCGCGTACGGGGAAGCGGCGATATCGAAGTCTGGGCAAAGGAGCTGGAAGACGGGTCGAAGGCGGTCGGACTCTTCAACAGGGGGGGAGGGAAGTCAGACGTGACACTCTCGTGGAAGGAATTGGGCCTGGAGGGACCACGCTCCGTCCGCGACCTGTGGCGTCAGAAAGACCTCGGGGAACATCGGGAGGGGATCACACTTCCCGTTGCGCGGCACGGCGCCGTTCTTCTCAGGGTCGGCCCACCGGCTCGAGAACCCTGACATCCGTCACGAAGTACTCGGTTTCGGCCCACCAGTTCAGGGGGACGCCGGTATGCTGGTCATACACGAGGGCCACCCTACCGCCGAGTGATGTATTGATATGCGCCGCAACCGAGTCATTCCGCACGCTGAAATAGAACTTCTCGGGCGTCGTCCCCGGCATTGAGACCATTGCGAGCTCCCCCTCCCACGTCTTGAATACCCACCCCTTCTGGGAGAATTTCTGGACGTACCCCGCCCTCTCCCCGTGCGAATAACTCCACGTGAGCGATAACCACGTGTACAATGAAAAAAGGATGACGGGCGTGATCAGGATAATGATCAGCCAGCGCCGGAGCCGGTGCGTTCGCCGGGGGGGTGAAGAATGATCCGCCATGAGGTGACCGCGAGTGGATGTGGCAAGTGAATATTGCCAGTGGATGTTGCCAGTGGATGTTGCCAGTGGATTTTGGCTGTCGGGGAGAATCTAATGAACGGTAGTGTGAGAAGCAAAGGCGGTCGAACCCCCCATCAGCCGCATCAATGTTCCCCCCGGTTCATTTTGGCGAGCTTCGGCTTTATGACGAACATGCAATACGGCGCATGGGGGTTGTTCCGGAAGTAATCCTGGTGGTATTCCTCTGCTTCGTAGAACCCGGCGAGTGGTTCTATCGCAGTGACGATGGAGGAGGAGAGTCCCTTTCCGGCTTCCACGAAGGACTCCTCCGCGATCGCTTTCTGAGCCTCGTCGTTATAGAATATCACGGACCTGTATTGCTCTCCGACGTCCGCTCCCTGCCGGTTCAGGGTCGTCGGATCGTGTGCCGCCCAGAACACCCCCAGTATTTCTCCGAACGTGATCCTGCGGGGATCAAACGTGATCTGCGCGACTTCTGCATGCCCCGTTTTGCCGGAGCAGACCTCTTCATACGANNGACTTCACCCCGTCCAGTTCCTCAAACACGGCTTCCACGCACCAGAAGCACCCTGCCCCGAGAGTCGCTTTTTCCAGAACTTCCATCTAACCCCCTTCTACGTTGCAGACTTAACACTCCCTTCCCCGATTTGGTTTCATCGGCCCCATTTGTAGAATCGTTACGAAGGCACATTGGAAACAGTTGAAAAGGGGAGTGAATTGGCCACCCAAAGGTGGCATATGGTTTGCCATTTTTCCGCTCACAACACTCGTCCTATGATCTGCTTAATCGTCAGATTGCAGACGATAGAAATCCCAACGGAGCAACGAATGGAGTCTCCCACAAGAAGCGCCGCACAGCGGAGTGACATATGGATCAGGGGAGGATTCGCCCTGACACTGTTGATATTTGCAGCAATCGCGGTCTTCGCTTACCTGGGGATGAGTTCCTACCTCTCCAACACGCGGAGCGTGACACTCTCGAACAACATCCACATGAAGCTTGACGACCTCGTCTCTTCGCTCAAGGACATACAGCGCGGAGCCCGGGGATACGTCATCACGGGAGACACTTCGTTCCTCGCTCCCTTCCGGGAGGGGGCTTCCAATGTGGGGCGTAAACTCATCGAGCTCGGGCATGATGCAGACCCGGCTGTGAAGAATGCCGGGGAGCTGGCCACCATCCAGACCTTAAGTGAGAAGCTGATCAGCGTCACGGAGACGGAAGTCAATTTCGTCCGCGCGGGAGAGATCGACTCGGCCCGGCAAGCTGTCCGGAGAGGGGAACCGAACCGTTTGATGGGAAGAATCGACGAAATCGTCCGCATCATGGAGGAGAAGCAAGCGGCAATGCTTGCGAAGCGGCAGGCTGACGCCGAATCCGATTTCAGCAAGTCACTCCTCTTTCTCCAGCTCGGCACCGCCTTCAACCTCGCACTGATCATAGGCATGTTTGTCTTCATGAACAGGCAGCTACGCAACGGGAGGGGGGTCGCCGACACATTGAAGGTGAGCCAGCAGCGGCTTCAGAACGTTATCAACTCAGTTCAGGAAGGGATCACGATCAGCAGCACCGAGGGAAAATTTGAAGTCTTCAACCAGCGGATGACTGAGATAACGGGATACACGATGGAAGAGGCAAACAAGGCAGACGATTTTTCCCGGCTTCTCTACCCGGATTCGTCTGACCGCCAGAACGCCCTTGACGGCACCAGGAAGGTGCTGGAACACCCCGGGTCGCATTTGTCGGAGACGACGATCACAACCAAGTCGGGCGAAACGCGCCTCCTCCGCGTCGCGTCGCAGATCGTCGGCAGTGACGGCGGCAGCATGTTCCTCACCACCTATGTCGACATCACCGAGCAAAGGGCACTGGAGCAGACACTCAGGGAGTCCGAGGGAAAATTCCGCCTGGTATTCGAGAACGCGTTCGACGGGATCAGCATCATCGAAGAGGCCGCCGACCCGATGCAAAGCAGGCTTGTCGAATGCAACCCCCGCTACGCCGAATTGGCCGGGAGAAGCCGCGAGGAGCTCCTGGACCTCGGACACACCAGGCAACTCAATACCACGCTCAGCGAGATCGGGCGGGAATACATCGAGGGGGGGGTGGCCTTCCGCGGATCGTTCAAGTGGGAGAGGCCCGACGGAAAGGACAACATCCTCGAGTTTACAGGCGTTCCGATCGAAATGCGTGGAAAGAAATACACGATTGGGATCGATCGTGACGTGACCGAGACCCGCAGAGCGGACCAGCTGGTACGTGAGTCTCAGCAACGCTACCAGGAATTGTTCGAGGCAAGCCCGATCCCGATCTTGATCTACGACGTTGCGACGTTGACGATTCTGGAGGTGAACCCGGCGACCATCGAGCACTACGGTTACTCACGGGAGGAGTTCCTGGCCATGAGCGTCAAGGATATCCGGCCTCTTGAAGACGTTGCCGCGTTCCTTACGCACATCGGGGCGGAGGCCCACAAAGAAGAGCGGACATTCGCCACGCGGCATCGCAGGAAGGACGGATCGATCATTCAGGTCGAGATCAATTCGCATGCCGTTGACTGGAAGGGCCATATCGCCCGGCTGGTCCTGGTGCATGATATCACCGAGCTGCTGGACATTGAAACAAAGCTGAAAGTGCAGAAAGCTCACTTCGAGCGGCTTTTCGAGAGTGCGCCCGAAGGGATCGCACTGCTGGACGGCCGGGGGGACGTTTACGACGTCAACCGGGCCTTCGTCCAGATGTTCGGTTTCTCAAAGGAGGAAGTGGTCGGAAGCGACATCATCGAAATGACCATCCCGCAGGAGGGAAGAGAGGAGGCGCGGTCGGCTCTCGAGGCCGTTATGGACGGAGTGAGCCTGCGCCTGGAGGCCGGGAGGCTCCGCAGGGACGGGCAGCCGATCGATGTGTCCATCATCGCGATCCCCGTGGACGACGGCCGGGGAACGAACATGGCCTATATCCTCTACCGGGATATCACGCAGAAAAAGCGGGAAGAAAGGGACAGGGAAGACCTTATCCAGCAGCTGCAAAAGGCGCTTGTTGATGTAAAAACACTCGGCGGCCTCCTCCCCATCTGTGCCTGGTGCAAGAAGATACGCGATGATCAGGGATATTACCACCAGATTGAGACCTTCATCGCGAACCACTCTGAGGCGAAATTCTCGCACGGCATCTGTCCGGATTGCCGCGGGAAATTCGACCGGGATGCAGAGGTCGTTGCCAGAGAGAACCGGAAGGTCCCCCGCTAGAAGTCCCGACGCTCTTGGGCGGGGCTAAAAGTCACGCCGCTCTCAGGCGGGGATGACCGTCACGCCCTGAAACGGCGGGACTGATTTGCCGTAACTCTCCCCGGCGATGTTTCCGTTCTTGATCCCCTCCTTGTCGAGATGCACCACCAACTTCGGTCAGAAGCGGTTCTTTCCCGTTGAGATGCCGCTCGTTTCCCCGCTGCACGATCCAGGGAGGACATATTCAGGGAGGATCTCCTGTAAACCTGGCAACGGGGCGCCACCGGAATTGTGATATGCTGGTGTCGTCGGAAAATGGTGTTGAAACCGGCCAACAAATCCTGAAGAGTCAAGCCAAAGCGTCGGGAGAGATTGAATATTCGGTCCCGATCTGTTAGATTGTCCCACTACAGAGCACTCCAACAAACCAGGACCTGCAATGCGACCACTCCTCCTCTACACATTCCTCACTGCAACAG
>PMJR01000069.1 GCA_003158475.1 Ignavibacteriota bacterium
GCCGTCCCCCAGGCGTTCCCCCCACCCTTCTCTGTTCGTATACCCATCCTTCGCTGAGCTTGCTTATCCCGCAATTCCTCGACTGGCAGCGGAAGAACTGCATACGAGAAATACCCAAATCGTTAAACCGGTTTAACGGCTCGACATTCTCGGCCACCCCCTATCTTCTCCTTTCTCCTTGTTTTGGATTCTGCTGATAAAATTTGGAAGCCGGAAGAACCCTCAGATGGACGCCGAAGGAAAGAACCAGCTCCCTTGCACCCGAAAAGACCCGGCAAGGAGTCGGGGAGAGGAACGGGTGCTTCTTTTGTCTCGGATAAATTCGGGGGACCGGAGAGCCGCCGGCCCCCCTGGCGCGCGAATAGGAGCCCCGGTGGTACGGCCGGGGTGAACGCGCCACTTTCATTTACTATGAGCTCCGGCCGTTCAAACGAGCCTCATACTGAGCCCATGATTCACCGGGCCGGGCATCTTGAGGCATCCACGAGGCGGGGATTCGAATGTCATGTGTCGCGATTCGTGAGAGAACGTTACTGACGGCTTGGGCATCTGTGAGCAAGTCTTTCAGCTTCGGGTCAGTATACCGGTCCCGCGTGGCACGCTCCTGGGCATACAGAACGATTCTGTCCCTCGGCGGGAGGGTGGTGTTCTCTCTGGTTTGTGTCGGAATGATTTTCAGTTGCGGCATGATGACTTCCTTTCCTTTGATAGAAAATTGTCGCGTTGATTCGTTGTGACACTGACAAACTTCTTGATAGCATCGGACGCATATTGTCGGCTGCATGATTCAGTACCTCCTTAACTGCTCAAGCACATTCTGCACGCCCGGTTGCCACGCCAGGACCTTCGCCAGCGACTGCTCTATCGCGTCCGCCGACGACTTGATGAGGACCGGAAGCTGTATAAGACGACCCTGGAGCTCGTCCACCTCTCGCTGCGCTTCTTCCGCCTGCTTTGCGAGCTTCGCTGCTCGGGCAATCGCCGGCCCAATCTTGTCCTTGATGCCTTTGAATTCCGGGACGAGGGGCTTCCCCTCCGCAACGTCCCGAGCGTAGCTACTCATCCTGTTCGCAAGATCCGTGAAGAACGATGGGGGATAAACCACCCGCCACTCTTTTGGGAATTCAACCTCGGGAGCCTCCGTCTTTGCGTTCTCAATCATTGCAATCGCGGCTTTGAATTCATCCTCGGCACGTTTCACAATTCGCGCGTCGAATTCGTTCCGGTTCCTTTCGTCCTCTATCTGTTCCTCGGTTTTCTCTGTGTCCTCTTCTACGGGGTACATGCTGATTCTCCTTTTTGTGGTTTCTGATTGTGAAAGTTCGGTTTCTATATTGCGCTGACAACAACCTCGGGGGCCAACGGCTGATAGTCCAAATACCACGCAATCACGCCGCTGTTTGCCGCGGTCGAATTGAAAATCAAGGTGCCTATGGGAAGCAAGAACCGCGTATCGTCGGTCAGAACCGGATCTATCATTGCCGCGCCCGCTGCCAGTAGAGTAAGTGCGCCAGTGGCGCCAACAAAACGGATGGAAGTCCCCGCTGCCTTGCTCGCCATAGATACAGCGGTGCTCAGGTTTGTCGTCGTTCCGGGCGTCACTGTCGAGTGTCGCAATTGACCATTGCAAGCTGTCCCTCCGGTCACTGTTGTAATGACGCCGCAGAGCCTTGCATAAACAGGACCGCCCTCAATCGTGAAGAGATTCTGAACGCCGTTCAAAAGGCCACCGTCGGCCTTGGCGACCCGCCTTTGTGCCGTCAAGAGAAAATCCGCCTCATGCACAAAGGGGAAATTCATATCGGGCATTCGGAAGTTTGGTTGTGTTGAAACTAGTGGCATTGTAAACCTCGTTATGATGTTGTGAATGGGAAATTGAATTCAGAATCCCTTGCGGTCCAAAAACTCCCGGACTGTCTCCATTTGAGGAAAATCTGCTGACCCCTTGCGGTCGTTGATGGGGCGTGTCCCGTTTTCATCCCGAACGTACCGCGTTTGGCCGATCATAAAGTAAACGAGCTCCAGTTTGGGTTTCTCCGGTCGAACAATCTCCGAATCAACTATCCCCTGCATGTTCTCCGGCAACGGATAGTCCGAGAGCAGCGGGTTCTCATCTTCCTTCTTGCCGATCTCTGCGAGGCGCTTGCGCATCTCGGCCTCTTCGTCCATCCGTTTGTATTTAAGCTCCATTTCTGCCAACCATGCCCGCTTCTCGGGGGACACATCAATAACGATCTCTTCCGCGCCAGGATCATGGACGAAGGGCTGTCCGTCCTCGGTCAGCCCGCCAATGATGATTTCAAAGGATTGTTTCTGCCTTGGTTTTAGGCGGTCTTCCACGCGTGAAACACGAAACCCAAGCCACGTCATGATTCCACCTCACTCATATTCGTCTGTTTGCGTCGGTTTTCTCCGTCAGGGGCAGCCAGGGGTAGAAACATACGGTTTCCCAAAAACGCCCCTATATCTTGTTTCGTTTCAATGGGTTGCAAGGCCGTTTTTGACTTTCTCAGGAACGCCGCAATCCTCCGCTCCGCGCTCTCGTCACACGCCTGTTGAACGTCGGGATTCTGAGCAAACACACGGCTGAGAATGTCTTCGTCTGAGTGCGGACCCCTGTCAACGGAAGCACGACGCTGCTCTCTGAGAGCCTGCCAGTCAGTACGAAGAACGCCCTGCGCGAATTTCAGGTCCGCAATACAGTCAGGATGAACAGCAATCTCCGTCCCGGACAAGGTTCTGAATTGCTGTGATGGCCGATCCTCTGTGAATTTCCCGCCGCATGCAGCGCACCCGTTGACGTTTCTGACCTGGCGATACCTTTTGATCCTTCTCATCACCTACCTCCCATTGATTCACATTAACGCGGTGCCAGTACACCAAAGGCCGACACTAGCCTATCTGGCACCGCCCGCGGACGGCAAAAGGGGAGCGCTCGTTCTCCCAGAACCGCCGTCCGGCGAGTATCATCAAGACAATTTCAATACAATGGCCCATTTGCTTCAATTTCGCGCCCGAATCAGCCACCAAAACGGTGGAAATACATCCCCCCTATTTCTTCCCCGGGAGGGTTTTCTCAAGTGCTGCCAGGCGCCGCTCCAATTCGCTGACCTCTATCGACTTCAAGAGAAGGTTGCTCGCGTAGCAATACTTGTAGCAATCCCCCGAATTGATCTTCCCCTGAACCGCCTGGCGAATCACCCGGGCCTGAAATGCCCGCACGTGCTCAGCGGTCCGCAGCGGTACGCGGTGCCACGCGTCGGGGCGGTAAGTCGGCGCGGCCGGGGATGCGTTCACTTCTTTCCCATCATTCTGGGCGGGATTCAATCCTTTTCCCTCTTCCGTTTCGGTTTTCTTGCTCACGTTTCAAAGTCCATTCTCGTAGATGATCGTACACCTCAAAGCGTTTTTCACTTGGTCTTTGAATCTGAGATCTCACCCTAGGGTTACTAGGGTTACTATCTCACCCCGTTTCCATATCCTTCAAACATTAGGGGCTCCTAAGAGAACTTTCAGGAAATGGGTCAAGATGATAACCCTAATAACCCATCATCGGCCTTGATCCCCAAATTCACCCAGAATTTCCGGTTTGCCTTTCCGGCTTTAAGCTTGAAGCCTTTTTCCCGGACGGCCTCGGTGAAGGCCCGTTGTCCAATCTGTCCGCCCCATTCCTTGAAAGCTTCGTGAAGATCCTTCGTGGAGGACTGTCCCGGGATAGTGCAACATTCATCCAAGAACTGTCCTACGGTGTCACTATCCTGGCGATATTCTTCCGTGGCCGATCGTACACAAACCGGGACATTTTTCAGCCCTTGCTTGCGGTACTCAGCCAGGCCGACAAGCGCCCAATTCAGAATTCCGGGCAGGTCCTTCCGCATCTCCTTCAAAATTTCACTTTGCTCCCGCTGCTCTTCTTCGGGGATGATAACCTGGAAGGGAATAAGCAAGATACGACGCCACACGGCCCAATCAGTACCGTAAATAACGGGCCGATGATTGCCATGCAGCCAGAACTTGAAAGTCGGAGCGAAGGAAAAAGATTCGTGGAAGAGGTGGCGGGCCGTGACCGTATCGCCACCGGTCAACTGTTTGGTTTTTGTCTCTGCAAGTCGCCGTCCCTGCTCGATCTCCGAAAGGACTACCATCCGGGCCCCGCGGAGTCTCGCCTTGTCAATTGGAATCGGATCTGTCTTTTGGTGCATAATCATTTCCGAGGGCGCGGCCTGGTAGTAATCTCCGAAGAGCATCTTAAGAATCTCAAAAAACGTGCTCTTGCCGTTTGCACCCTGACCGTGACCGAAGAAAATCTTTTGAGCATCGACCGAGCCGGTGAGCGAGTATCCTACCCCCCTTTGGAGAAACGCCACGAGCTCCGGATTCCCCCGAAAGATCTTATTCAGGAATTCATCCCAATGTGGACACGTTGCACTTTCTTGGTATTCTACTCCCGCGGTTTTGGTGCAGAGTCTACGGTGATCGTGAGGGAGGAAATTCCCCGTCCGGAGATCTATCATTCCGTTCTGCAAATTCATGAGCCATGGGTCCCGGTCGAATTCGTCACCCTTCAGACTTATTGATGGGATGCTCTGAGCCGAAAGCAATGCGTTCTTTTGGTAGTGATAACCTTCAGAGGCTAATGCCCACTTCCCAAGCTGCTCTCGTTTTTTGGTGTCGCTTTCAGCCTGTGCTTCAGTGTAGATCCCCCGGGCGGCCTCCTTCATCATTTCCCGCGTCGTTCCGTTTTCATCATAACGCCACGCGGTCCCGTCCCATACCAACCATTTCTCCGCAGCGTTATCATATCGTACATGGGAACCGAACCGGGCAACAAATCGCTGCGCGTTTCCCATGTCGGAGCATGAAAACTTGATTGCGTCGAATTTCGGATTAAGAAGCCTCTCCCCTGCTATGCTCCACGACCCATTGAGATATATTCCCGATGAAAGGATTTCATCTATGGCCTCCGGATATTTGCTTGCCGATGGATCAAATGTGTTTCCCTGAATGACCGCGACTTGAATCTCCTCATAGATGCTCCGGTATTTCGAGACTTGGAAAATCGCCGCGGTGTATCCTTCAAGCGCCGCAAGTGTCTGTTTGGCCGGGTCCTCTATGGTCGTTCTCAGCCAGTCCCTTTCGAGGGTCTCGCGGTCTGGAATACTTAGGATCTCTCCGATTGCAGTCATCTTACACCCGACAAATAAAAAGCCTCGGCGCCGGGGGTCGAGGACCGGCACCAAGGCAAACATCCATTCTCGGCCCTGAATGTCTCATTTCGTCACTTCACCGGCGCGGACAACATCCACCGCGTCAATTGGCGTTTCGAGAAATACAATTTCTTCCGCGGCTTGCTACACGGGATTTCTTTCCGCGCCGTGAGCTGGTAGAGTGTGGCAACCGATAGTCCGACAATCTCCGCCGCCCTGTCAATCCCGCAGATTTCGTCTGTGCCTTCCTGGGACAAGCGCCGAATCTCACCGAGTTCCTTGCCGACTGAATTTCTCACTAGCACCTCCATAGAAAACATAAGGACCATCGTCGTCGATGGTCCAATCTATTAAGAGATGCGTATTAGACTCAAGACAAAAAAACCAAATCGGGTAAGGTTGAACCTTACTCCTTTGAAGCTCGGACCTTTCTCATATATGCACGATACTGTTCCCTGAAAGGCATGAAAGGATAATGTTTCTCTTCCGCGACCATCCTGAGGGCGGCCTCTTGCTTCATCCCCTCCTTCCAGAGTAGGTTCACAAGTTCGAAATCTTCCTCGGGGTATTTGGAATGCTTTCCGCTCACAGCGTCATATCCGCGCCGGAACCCCACCGCCTCTGCCTCGACAAGGGCGCGGACGATCATGGCGTCGAGATTGGCTAGCAGGTTGCGACTATCCGGGGCCACGGAGTCACTCAGTAGCTTCCGAATCTCCGGGTCGCTGCTCCGGCGCATACTTTTCCATAACTCTTCGATATAATCATGAACACGTGGGCCGTATTTATAATGTCGGAGTTCCGGCTCTGCTCCCCCGCGCAGAGTTCTCATCTCTTCTTTCGCCCGATCAATTGTCACTCGTTTTGATTCCCAGGAAAGAATGCTCAGATTGGTTCTCTCAACTAGTGCATCGTAGGTGCCTAGTTCGGGATGCTCTTCGAGATATTTCTTGAGATCTTCCTCGGCTTGTTTCCGCTTCACTTGGGCAGGGGATAGTTTTCTCGGACGGCGTTCCTCTTTGACTCTAACCCAACGCCCTCGAACCCGGGCCCAAAGACCCGGACGCTCGGTTGTTCCGCGTTTGGTTGTCTCGCCTTTGGGTACCCAGCTCCTAGTCCCCTTGAGTATCATTTGTCACCTCCCAGGTCAAGCCGCGGGAGCATTTGAACCGCTGCGATCTTGGCCTTGTCGCTGACACTTGCATATATTTCCGTAGTCCGGATATTCGCATGGCCTAATAGTTTCGAGATTTCGTATACACTAACGCCGCTCCCGATCCCTAGCGTGGCGAACGTGTGCCGGGCAACGTGTGTGCCGATTCGTTTGTCTAGTCCCGCCCTTTCTCCCCACTTCCCGAGCGTCCGGTCAATGCTAGGCGTGCGTGGCAGGGTAAAAACCTCACCCTGTCCGCCGGTAAGCTTCCTCTGTGCTTCGAGAATTTCAAGGGCAGATTGAGACAGGGGAAGGATCTCAGGAGCGCCGGTTTTCTTCTGAGTGAAGGTGATACAGTCGTTTCGGATCTTGTCCCAAGTCAATTGCCGGATATCGCTTATCCTCATTCCGGTGGCCACCTCGAAGAAGAAAGCGTTGCGGATATGAGGATTCGCAATTGGGGTCCGCGCGAGCTGGCTCACTTCTTCAAGGGAAAGATAAATCGGAGTTCTCTGGACTGTCTTTGCTGTGACGTAGGCGGCGGGATTGTCGGAGATCAAGTTTTCCCTTACGGCCTGTCCGAGTGCGGTCTTGATCCCTCCAAGGTAGTGATGGACGGTATTCGGATGGAGCTTTGGCTTTGCCTTTTCGAGGTGCTTTTTGAAGCCCTCGATCAGCGGCCGGTTTATGTCGGCGAATGAGATATCACCCCCAACGAATTCAGCAAAGTATGTTAGCGCATGTTTGTAGGAATCTTTAGTGTTCCGCGTGGCCTTTGTCTCAATCAATTCCTGGACGAATTCGATAAATGACCCATCCTCGAATTGATCGGGTGAAGCGATGCCCGTCTGCCTGGCGAATAGTCGGCGGGCATCTTTGAGCTTCTCTTGTGCCCGTTCTCGCGCTGCTGCGTCGTGCTTCTTGTCGCCGGTTAGGATCTCCCCGGTTTTCTTGATTCGCTGCTCCCACTTCCGTTCTCCCTGGGGCGTGCGTCGGTAGTAACTCAATACGAGCGACTTGCGCCCGGAAGGTAGCTGTCTTTCCCTGAGAATTACACCCATGATATTTCTCCTTGTTTGTTCCCCTTGTGTATTGAATATGTATTGAAAAGGGGAGAAAATCAAGAGAGAAACACTTAATAACTAAAAATAAGTGGACAGGGGAATGTATTGACAGGAAGGCGGTTAGGTCGAAATAGCTAAGAATTAAGAGAGATTTATGCTATGGAAGAAAGTATCCTGCAAGTATTGTCCCGACGATATAGACGATAATCAATACTCCTATCCCGGTGAACAGCGGGCTCCTTAGCCCCTTTGCTGACCTCCGGTCCATGAACGGGACAAGGGCCCAGAGGGCGATAAGTATCCCTACCGCTGCATTGACCAGCAGTTCCCCGTCAATGCTGAATACAGTCGCCGGGACCATCCTGAGCGTCTGGTACAGGGGCAGAAAGTACCACTCGGGTTTCATGCCGGGCGGAGCAGATGCCATCGGATCCGCTTTATCCCCGAGCTCTCTCGGTATCAGCGTTGCCAGCACGAGGAGAGCTGCAAACCCCAGAAGCCAGGCAATGAGATCCCTGTAGGCGAAGTCCGGGAAGAACGGGATCGGACTCTTATTTGTAACGGTGCCGATGGGGGCCGAAACACCTGAAAACTGATTAACAAGGAGATGAAAAGAGACTACCAGCAAACCAGTTAAGGGCAGAATGATCACGTGAAGACTGTACATCCTCGTGAGCGTTTCCTCTCCGACGTATTCTGCACCCTTGACCAGGCTGACTCCCCAGCGGCCGAGCAGCGGAATTGATTTCGGGACTTCCGTACCGATCAGCGTAGCGAAGTATCCTTTTGTATCCCATGGGAGCAGGTATCCGGTGAACCCGAAACCGAGTACAAGCAGGAGCAGTGCCACCCCTGAGAGCCACATAAGCTCCCTGGGCCTCCTGTACGCCTTCATCAGGAAGACGCTGAACATGTGTATCAGCAGCATTCCGACCATCAGGTGGGCCGACCAGGCATGCAACGACCGTACGAGCCACCCGTGCGGCGTGTCATTGACGATCGTTCGGATGCTCTCGTATGCATGCTCCGGAGCCGGCTGGTAGTAGAACGAAAGAAGTATTCCGGTGATGATCTGCACGCAGAAGAAGAAAAGTGTCATCCCCCCGAAATAATACCAGAACGAATGTCTGTGTCTGGGGACTTCCTTTGAAGAAAGAAATGCCACGATTGCAGCGAGCGGTAACCGATCAAAGAGCCATTGTCGTACGCGGGGAGATCCCATTGGAGACATGAGATGGATTTGCTAAATGCGTGTTAAGTATATGGATGGACCGTCCAGGATCACCCGATACGGAGGAAGCGGCTTCGGGGCCGGTCCCCACGTATTCACCCCGTTCATATCGAACTGGCTTCCGTGGCAGTTGCACCCGAAGTGCGGCACGGGCGACTCCTGGTACTGGACCACGCAGCCAAGATGCGTACAGCGCGCCGAGAGAGCTCTGAACTGGCCCGCAGGAGTATGTATCAGGAGCACGGGATCCTTGTTGACACGGACGATCTTCACCGTTCCCTGGGCAAAATCCCGCGTCTGTCCGACGAGGACGGACTCGCGAACGCCCAGCTTTGCTGCAACGGGCGAAATGTACTGAATGATCATCCCCAGAACAGGAGCAGTGCAGACGGCGCCCCAGACCCCGAGTGCGATCTTCAGAAAGTCGCGCCGTCCGTTCCCTCCTGCCGGATCTTTGTTCATTCGTGAGGTTCTGAAATCACCGTGAGCTGCGAATCGTGCAAGCCTATTTCGACCCGGCGGACATTTGCACCGACAATTTCGCCATCTGCATGCACGTAGAAAGATTCATCGGCGGATATCGTCAACCGCTTTTCCTTGAAGAACTTAACTCCGGGGACACCATGATGCTTCCCGCGCATCACACGGGGCATGAGACTGAGTATCTGGAGTATGTTCTTATGTTCGACCGAACAGATGTCGAGAAGACCGTCGTCGACTCTCGCCTCAGGCGTCAGATAGAACCCTCCCCCCGCGCATTTCCCGTTTCCAACTGCGATGAGCAGCCCTCGCGATTCGCGCGAAGAACCATCGAACTCAATCGTGAAGTTGGGGGGAACGTACCTTCCGAGAGTCTGGAGCACGGCAAGCACATACAGGGCCGTTCCGGAGAGGACCGGGATCTCCCGGGTCCGGGCGGCAACTGCAGCATCGAATCCGACCCCCACACCGTTAACAAACAGTCGTGTCTCGAAGTTGCCTCCTCCCTCCCTGGCGGCAGAGCAACGGACGGTCCCGATATCGACAGGACGTGTTACGCCCTGGAGAAGAGTATGGAGCGCCTGGAGCGGTTTGCGGGGCACTCCGACCGATTTGATGAAGTCGTTGCCGGATCCGGCCGGTATGATGCCGAGAGTTCGTGTGCTCCCGGCCAGGCCATTGGCAATTTCATTGATCGTCCCGTCCCCGCCGACGCTGACGACGACAGGGGTAGCAGCGCTACGGGCCGCCTCGGTTGCGTGCCCCGGGGCCGTCGTCTCAACGACGTCGTAGGGGATGTCTCGCCCCTCGAGCTCTCCCCGGATGGAGGCGAACACATTTTTGCCGGCTCCCTTTCCGGCCACGGGATTGACAACAAACGTAAACAGCTTCATGGAACGAGCCGGATTATGGATTCGCCTTCCTGGTATAACAGTGTTCCCTTGAAGAGCATATGAGCGCTTCCTTCGAGGAACACATCTGTCCATGCGCTTCCGGTTTTTCTGAAATGGACGAAGAGCTTTTCGCCGCTCCTGACTGCCACGCTCACAGGTGAGGAGAGGGCAAAAAGATCTGAAGCGATAAGCGCGGATGCGACCGAGCCTGTCCCGCAGGCGAGTGTCTCGGATTCAACACCCCGTTCATACGTGCGGAGTTCCACCGTGCTCCCGTCCCTGATGCGGACGAAATTGACATTCGTCCCGGCAGGACTGAACCGGGGATCATGACGAATCGCCCCTCCGAGTTCCATAACATCAAGACTCTCGAGCGCCTCCTCGAGTATGACGGCGTGCGGCGCCCCGGTGTCTATGAATGCCCCCTGCATCTGCTTCCCCCGGAAGGAGAATGAGAGACCCGGCCGGATATCCACGGGGTCCTTCATATGGAGTCTGACCGACCCCTCCCCCACTTCAGCGTCATAGATATGATCCAGCGCCTCGAAGCGCTGGTTCCTCCCGGCGACCCCCTCCATAAGCGCAAACCGCGCAATGCACCTCCCCCCGTTGCCGCACATCCCCCCCGAGCTTCCGTCTGCGTTGTAGTAGAGCATCGTGAAATCCGCCCTGGTGCTTTTTCCGAGGACAAGGAGTCCGTCTCCTCCGACGCCGAAGTGTCTGTCGCAGACAGCGGAGGCAAAGCGGGCGAGGTCGATGCGGAGACCCCCCGTGAAGTTGTTGACGAGGACAAAATCGTTTCCGGCGCCGGAAGCTTTTGTGAATGAGATGGGAACGTTCATCGGGTCCTCGAGAGCGAGAATTTCGCAGAGCTGCAATCAGTGCTTCATGCAGAAACGCCCCCCCGGCCATCGGGAGGGCGTTGTGCATGTGGAGATGGCGGGAGTCGAACCCGCGTCCGAAGAAAGGACCATCGAGATCACTACATACATAGTCAGTCTTTTGTGCTTCGCTCCGCCGCAACCGACAGACAGGTCGCTGGCGAAGTAACCCCGGGGGTCCGGGTTTTCACCCGGATTCGCCCTCTTCCTCCGGGGGGAAAAGGGGGCTATCCTGCCGGAATTCGGCGCCTCTTTGGAGTCCGGCAGGCAGGGCTCCTGGAGACGGGCTACCTAACGTTTAATCAGGCAGCCAGTGCGTAGTTGTAGTCTGCACTTAGGTTTTTCCGCTTTATTTACGTGCAACTCGGAGAGCACGGTATGCGATCTGGACCATCCCTACCCCGTCGAATCCGGGTCATCCCCTACCCTTGCAATCTATGCATTAGGTGAATGAATATCAAGTCTCTTCCACGCTTTCAATGCCCTGTTGTGATGCCGTTTCGTCTTTCGTCAAATAGGTTGCGGTGAGAAACCCCTTGAGATACTTAAACGCTTCCTCCGGGGTTTCCATGAATCGGAAGAGCCGGAGATCGTCCCGCGTGATCATCCCGTGTGCAACGAGTTCGTCGAAATCGATCACCTTTTTCCAGTATTCCTCCCCGTACATAACCACCGCGACCGGTTTCTTCACTTTTTTTGTCTGGAGGAGCGTCAGGACCTCCATCAGCTCGTCCAGCGTCCCGAATCCTCCCGGGAATACAACAAGTGATTTCGCAAGGTAGACGAACCATAATTTCCGCATGAAGAAATAGTGGAAATCAAAATTGAGTTCTTTCGTCACATAATCGTTGGCGTATTGTTCGAAGGGGAGACTGATGTTCAGGCCGATCGACTCCCCTTTCGCCAGTGCCGCTCCCTTGTTGGCGGCCTCCATGATTCCGGGGCCGCCCCCCGTACAGACGACAAACCTTCGCGGGGTGGCGAATTTCTTTGCCCAGGCCGTGAGGAGCCGGGAGAGTTCGACTGCGTCTTCGTAATACCGCGACATCTCGACCTGAATCTCGGAGTCACGCAGGGAAGTGAGGAGATGCTTTGTCGGTCTCGGGCTCTTGCGGAGGGTGGCCTCCACCTTCCTGAGATCTGCGAGCGTCTCATTCCGTGGCCGGACCCTCGCGGACCCGAACATGACGATCGTGTCCTTGATGCGGGCCTTCCGGAACCTGCTCTGCGGCTCCAGGAATTCGGATATCATCCGTACGATGCGCGCGTCCGGGCTGTTGAGGAATTCCAGGTCCTTGTACGCCTTCGGCGGCTTTGGAGAGTGGCGCTTCATGAGTCCCTTTCGGTCAGACAGTAGTATCGATGGTCCTTCCCTTCGACCCGGATCCCCGTTGCGATGATTCCCTCCCGGACGAGCCGGCCGAGCGTGTGGAAGATGGATTGTCGTTCCCAGCGGAACAGGCGGGTGATCGTCGGGACGGAAGAAACGAGCTGGTTCCGGAAATACCGCGTGAGTATCCGTGCCCGGGCTGTTTCGGGGTTCAACCGGCGCGCCCTGCGTATCTGATCGGGAAACGTCTCCCGGAGCGGCGCCCAGACGAATGTGAACGGGTCGTCAAGCTCCGCAACCTTGACGATGAACATTTTCTCCTGGAGTTCCGCCATGGCGCGGTCGAAGTGGATACGCGAGCTCTTCCCATGATTGCCTGTCGCCAGCTTCAGCCCCCTGGTCGTCTGGGGGGAGGAATCGGCCAGAGCATCCATGACGGCATGTGCCGTCCCTGTGAGGCGTCCCTTGAAGAACTCCTTTTCGTACTCGGTCTTGAGACCGGTCCTGTGCGACAACACGTAGAAGCACGGCAGGTATTCCAGTGACACCATCATCGGCCGGCGCTTGAGAAGTTTGCCGTAGTAAATCTTCCCCTCGGCGGGCAGGACGTTCTTCATCTCCCAGACGAACGAGATTCCCGGGTCGTGGTGCGTATGCTTGGGCATCACCGGATCACGCGCGCCGCAGGCGGCGTGCCAGAGGCAGGGAAGCTCCGAATTCTCCGACTTGAACGCAAAGCAGAATCCGACTTCGTTCACAAATGAAAGTGCCTGGCGCTTCGTCGCAACGGCGCGTGACGGCATCCGCCGGTGAACCCGGTCCCGCCACACCTCGATTTCCTCCAGCGTGTAGCTGAGTTTCATCTGCCCCTTCAGTTGTCGGATGAATTGCCGGTGAGCAAAACGCTCACTCCGGTCCCGCCCGCGGCAAGCCAGTCTCCCGCAGCCGCAACGTCATTCCTGACGATTGCGAGTCCCAGGTATTTTCCGTCAAAAGGAATTTCTGTCATGCTCGTGAGCGTTCCGGCTTCCATACCATTGTTGGACAGGGGAAGCGGCGTCGTTCCGGGAATTGCCCGCGGGGACTCGACGCGGGCAAGATGCCGTCTGATTTTCCCGTAGGTGTCGAGGCGGGCGATCACCTCCTGCCCGATATAGCATCCCTTGGTGAAGCTTATGGAGTCGCGCAAATCGCATTCGAAGGGGTTGTATTCATCGTTGAGCTCTCCGGGAGAAGCGGAGATTCCCCTGGCGATCCTGAAACCCTCGTATGCCCGTCCCCCTATCCAGCGTGCTCCCGGCAGCGAATCGAGCATCTCCAGCAAGCGGGGTGCGCTGTCCTTGTCGGTGATGATGTGCGCGACATCGGACCTGGAATCCTTGCTGTGCACGACGAAGAGATTCGTCCCCTCTCGAGCGAGAAGGACGGAAGTGCTTTCGCCGGAGGGAGAATCAAGCATCGGAGAAAACATGGAAATCATCCGAGGTCCGATGAGTGAAGCCATTACAGTGTCGCCAGTTATAGTGTTAAGTCTGATATCTTCTGTAATAGTAAATTTTTCGATCCACTGTGTCAGAAGCTGTTCGGTACCGGGCGACGTTATGAGGACAAGGGAATCTTCCCGGGAGGAGACAATGACCCGGTCGACTATGCGCCCCTTGTCGGTGACGAAGACCGTCGAGACGACTCCCCCCGCCCGGAGTCCGATGAGTGAGTTTGTCGAGAGCCGGTGGAGTAGATCGAGTCGGTCATTTCCGGTGACTTCTATCCGGCCGAACTTCGAATTATCGGTAATCCCCATCCCACTGCAGGCGGCCCGGAATTCGGCTTCGGGATCCCCGAATGAGAGTTCCGGTCCCCTGCACCCCGCTGGACTCAAATTTGGCATCGTAAAAGATAGCATCGCACCCTTTCAAAGTCAAACGGGGCCGCCCTCTGGTTATTTGAACAGTTGCCGAGCTTTTACTTGCAAAGAGGGCAACATTTGGACATATTGAACGTCACGCACACACAAGGATGGAGTATCCCCCGATGAGATCAAAACTTTTTCTCTCCCTCTTCTTTTCGCTCCTCGCAGGTTGCGCAACATTCAAAGAACTTCAGCCGAAACCGGAACTCTCCCCCGCTGAGCGGGGCTATATCGAGCTGAGGAACGACAAGGAGGATTTTCAGCTTGACCAGGGAAAGCAGTATTTCATCCGATTCCCGCGTCCGCTGCACGACAATTTCGACATCGTTCTCACGACGAATGCCAAGTGGTACATGGATACGTACCTGACCAGGACGTTTGATGACGGGAAGGGGCCGATAGTCCGCATACAGGATGAAGCGTCCAGGGAGGATTCCTCGAGCGTGTATGCCGTCGATCTCTCGAGCGGGACATATTTCTGGGTGATCGACACTGTCCGGCAGGACATCGGGTTGCACCTTCAGTACAGGTACGTCCCACGCTGGCGCCACAGGTTCGAAAACGAGTACGCCGGGTTCAAGCAGACGCTTTCCGGGAGCCTCGTCGATCGCTCCACCTACAGCTCCTCGCCGGGGGCGATCCCTATTGAATCCGTCGATTTCGCAGAGCGGCTCGGGTATGTCGGCAGCCGCACCTCGAAACTCAATGCCATGAACGAACAGTTGAAGAAGCTGGCAGACCTCTTCCCCCCCGACATCGCGGCGGCGAATGACACGGCGTACCGGAACTTCAAGACCCTCCGGGCGGCTGTGGAAGACGAGATCCAATTCCAGCAGAACTACGCGGCCGCACTCTCGATTTTCCAGAAAGAAAAGAATGCCGGCAACAATACGGGATCGTTCCTCTCGGATGCCCTCGCGTATGCGGAGTTCCTCCGCCAGCATGACCGGTACCCCGCCCTCATGGTAGAAAAGGCGAGGAAAACGATCATGCTCCGTCTCAATGATGCCGTTCCCTACTACGAACAGCAGCTCAGGAACAAGAAGGATGTGAAACCGATTGTTCTCGATCCCCCTCTGGAACCCGTGCAACAACTGTATGCCGCCTCGGGCAGGGGAATCCCCCCCGCGTTCGAAGCACTCCGGACGTTCGTGGAGAGGTTTAACCTCGAGGCTTCGGCCCTCCAAGCGGCGACTGTGCGCCTCAAGGAACTGCACGCGCTTGTGGACAAGACCATCTCCCCACCGGCCGCATCGTTCTACGCAGGGATCGAAGCTTCCGCGCGTGACATACGCGCGGGGATCCCGCCCCCCCAGGCCGCATCGAGCGAACGGTACCGGGGTCTCGACGCAGCCTCTCTTCTCGCACTGGAGCTCGCGAGGGCGGCGGAACAGGCCGATGATTTTCAAGCCCTGTTCGGATCCGGCTCTCAGATCGCTGCGGACATCACGGCGCGCTCATGGTGGACCGCAGAATCGAAAACACGCGATCTGTACGTGGGGAAGGACGGGAGGACATTTGCCAGCGTCGAACGGCATCGGGAGAAGCTGGTCAGGTGGTTCGAGTCCGACATTTTCAACGGGGTCCGGAACGCAACACGCGAACGGCTGGACGCGTTCGTCAAGCTGCACGAATCAACGTACACGGACGTTCCCCGGCTCTATGCCGACTCTGCATTCCAGCCCGCCTACAACCTTTCCTTCAGCGCAGCCGGGCAGGGAGTGCTCGCGCAGAAGAAGGGTCAGATAGACGAGTATATCAATAAAGTGAGACATTTCCAGTTCCCCGAGGCGGCGATACGTGTGATCTACGCTGACTTCACGCGCGATATGAGTGCCCCGGACGGAGTCGACCGGGCGCGGGCCGTCGTCGAACACGGAAAGGAATACAAGGGGAACGACAAACAGTTAACGGCGATCGTGAGCGAGTGCGATCCCGCTGCGGCGAAGTGGATCGTCCACCCGAAAGAATACCGCCGTCTTCTCGCCCTGCCGGTGACAAGCAACAGGAAGGGATCCAATGACTATATGTTCCGGATACGGCTTCAGATCCCGTCCGACGCGCAGTTCCCGGTCTTTGACGTGAACATTAAACTCCCCAGAGAGCTCGCCGAAGGGGCCGGCCGGGAACAGTGGTACGATCTGATCACAATCAACAACACGCCGATTAAGAACGAGGGACGGTTCCGTATCACATCCCCCACGTCGGACAACGGGTACGAATCGCAAATCACCCCCGTGCAGATGGACAAGGAGGGACGCAACATACTCGAAGTCCGTTTCAAGAAATCGTCGTACAGGGTGTATGAAATCAGCGCCATGGCGCAGGTCCCGATCATGAAAAAGAACTGAGGACGGCTCAGAATGAAGAACAAACGGCTCGTTAGTATTCTCGGCGGGGTTGGGCTCGTCGTCATCGGCGTGGTTCTCTACCTCATTTTTCACCGTCCCGATCTTTCGGAAAGCATCGTTCTTCCGTTCATCGCGCACCAGAAACCAGCGATCGACCCGCACCTTCCGGGACCGACGCCCCTGTCCGACAAGCTCGACGAGGTCCAATTTGACGGCCTGTTCGACCTCTCGGCGAACCCGAGCGGGATCGTGTACCAGGACGGGCTCGGCGAACTCGTCGGTGTGGACCAGGACAACGTGGTGACGGTCCGTCTGAAGCCGAACAAGCGGTGGAGCGACAGCTACCAGATCACCGTGAAGGACGACAAGTACACGATTGCGAAATCCCGCGATCACTTCTTCTCGGCCGTGGACCTTCAGTTTACGATACGGAGGATCATGACGCTCGGGAGCCTCTCCCCCGACTACATACTGCTGATCCAGGCGATGGAATCGCCGGGGTTCGAGGGGCCCGATGACCGCGGGGAGATCCGGTTCAGGTTCAGGCAGAACAGGATATGGAAGGAGGCGGACATCAAGGAGAGCCTGTCGTTCAAGATCCTCCCCGAAGGGTCCCCGATGAACGCCTTGAATTACACGGTGGGGACTGCGGCCTACATGCCGCTTCCGCCGAAGGAGGGTGTGTCGAACTACTTCAGGACCCCGGATGGGGGTGCCGCCATCCCCGACCTTATTCTCGCGCCGTTCATCGACAACAGCACCTACACCACCGAACTGAGGAATGGTGCGATCAACGTTCTCCTGGAATCCCCCTTCGGGGCCCTCTCCCCGGTCCTGACGGACAGCAGAAAGTTCTTCACGAAATCGAATATCAGCACAACGATGTTTGCGGTGCTTTTCAATACGGGGCGACTCTCCCGCGATCAACGGACGCAGCTCCGGAGGCTGCTCGACAGCAGGCTTATCGCGGACCGCTTCTTCAACGTCGGGACACCCCAGCAGCGCCACATACAGGATTACAAAGGGAACCGGGACAACTACGCTGACTATGTGAACCACAGCGTCTTCCCCACCTCGTCGTACTACATCGAGGAGAAAATCGTCGAACCGGCCCCGGCCCGTGATAACGCTCCGGCCGACCTCTCCCTTCTTCCGGACACGGTGCGGATCAAGGCATGCACGAACTTCGGCTTCCGTGAGGAATACTCGGAACTTGCCGACATACTGAACGATCCCGCGGTCACCAGGGGGAAGGTGAAAGTGACGATCGTCGGAAACGAAGAGATACAGCGGGGGAACTACGACGCGGTCGTCGTTGCCTTTACAGGGTACAGGAGCAACTTCCTGTTCGATCTTTATGACATATTCCTGCGCCAGCCTGACCTCGTGACCTACCGGATCAATCTTGAGGTCTCGGACGACGCCCGGGGAGCACAGACAGTGTCTCCGGGGTCGTTCCGGAGAGAGAACAACTTCTTCGGCCTGGACGCAGGGGCGGATTCGCCGGACAAAGCCGACGTCAACCAGTTCCTCCAGTATGTGTACGGGTTCATGTCCACGCGCAACATCGGCGACAAGCAGGAATATTCCCGTCGCATCGACCAGCTCGAACACGGGCTGAGCCTCGGTGCCTGGCTCTTTTCCGTCCCTTCCCTCGCCTATTTCAGCACGCAGTTTGACAGCACAAGCATAAGTCTCTACGGCGTTGCCTCCCAACTTTCGACGATCAAGCAATGGCGGGAAACCCCGGACCGCTGATCGGAAGGGAGTATGCGCTCAGGCCGGCGATGAGCGTCGCCGGCCTGGTTGTTGCCATCTGCGGTGCGCTGTGCGCCGAACAGCGCACGGGTGACGTCATGATAGTGGAACACCCGGAGAGGCTCGTGGTGTTCAGCAAATACCAGCAGCGTCTGACCCCCGACGAGTACCGCCGGCTCCCCCCGTTCGCTCCCATGGTCCTCCAGCGCGAACATGATCATCTGGGTGACGGCTTCACCCCCTGCGCGGCCGTGGAGATCGGCCGCGAACCGTATTACATACTGAGGAATGAGGGGGGCGGCTTCTCCGCGCGGGGCGAACCGGGGAAAACGGAGATATTCAGGAATGTTCCACTCCTCAGCGACACCGTCGTGCTGCTCCGTGGCAGAGCACTCAGGCTGCGGCCGGCGGGAGACAGGGAAGAGGTCCTGCTGCCGCCGGGGACACGCGTAGTGCGCATCTTTGAACATGAATCAGGGACATACGTGCGCCTCTCCTCCCCCGGGGGACGCTTCGGCTGGCTTTCGCTCCCAGGCTCCGCTCGCTCCTCGCAGTGGCGCGAGGTGGAGACTGCGTCACCCGCGGGGATTTCCTCCGGTGATCTCCTCCTCCGGGTCCGGCCCGTCGTCGACGGGGCGAACGAGTCTCTCCGGCGGATCTACGCCGCACTTTCCCCTGAAACCGGCAAAGGCCAGACGCCTCCCTCCTTCCGCCTCTCCCTGTCGCACGGGGAGATCAGGTGCATTCTCGAACCGGCCGCACTCTCCGGTTCCTTCAGCGGCAGCATGAGGGCCTTGCTCGCCGGGCTCGAACGCGTCCTGGGAGGGACGGGGCTGCACCCGGAGATCTCGGACGGCGCGATTTTCATTCCACTCCAGTGACAGTGACGTGCGTTCGCTCCCCGCAGTAGTCCTCGAACATCTCCCGGCCGTCCTCGTCGTCGGCCTGGCGCTTGTCGCCGTCTCCGCCCTCATGCGCCGGAACGAATCGGCTTCCCGCCCGCACGCCGATCCCCTGATCGAGCGGTATCTGGCGATCGATTCGGTCGATCTGGCGAACCCGCTCGACAGGGCGCTGTTCCGGGACGCACTCGGCGTCCTCCCCCCGCCGGGCGTGACGAACATCGACTCGCTCATGCATGTTCTCGAGGAGACCCGCCTGACCCGGTTCACCGATCCGTCGAGGAAAACCGGGGGAGGACGAGCGGTGCTGACATGGGAGACCGGGATGGCGATCGTCCCGATGTATGCGGTGTTTCTCCTCGTCTACCTTGCCGTGATGGTGTGTACGTATTTTGCCGCACGTGCTCTGGCGGTCTGGAAATTCATCGCCTGGAAACAGGGACGGGCCTCGTACCTCCGCCGCTACCTGGCCTCGGTCGAATCGAAGGGACTCGCGGGCGCGATCCGACGGGCAGACCTTCTTGTGATGTCCGCGCTCAGTGGGATCGCGTCACTCCTCCTGTTTGCACCTGCCTATGTGATCGCGTATTCCTTCAGGACAAGTCTCGACACCGAGAGCATCCTATTTCTGATCCCGCTTGCTGTCATGTCCAACGGAATCCTGATCAACGAGGCGAACCATCTCTACACGCTCCTCGTTGCGGAGAGCCGGAAGGGATACATCCAGACGGCGATCGTGAAAGGGCTGGCTTCTTCCTACGAATGGGACACCCCCGGCGGGCTTCGCCGCACGACTCTGTTGTTCCCGGTCCGTGGGGCCCGGGGACACGTGTTCAGGGACATCTACCTGAACGCGCGCCTGCAGTTCATCCCGTCGATGAAAGAGCATGCGGCGTTCGTCGTCACGGGGATCGTCATCATCGAGATGGCCCTGAATATCAAGGGGCACCTCTGTTACGCATTGCTCCAGCACATGCTCTTCCGGGAGTTCGACATCGCAATCGCGATCGTCTTCGCCATCTTTCTCACCGTGAAGCTGACGGAGGCCTGTGTCGACCTCTGGCACTCTCTCGAAACAAGGAAATATGACAATGCAGGGTGAACGCCCCGGTGTGCGCATTCCCCTCTCCGGACTCCTGGCGGAGAGGAAAGACCTGCTCTGGGGGATACTCTGGTTCGGGGGGCTGGCGCTGACATGGGTGTGGCTCGACGTCTACCTGAATGCCCCTGCCCGCATTCTCGTCGGCGCAGCGTGCATCCACACGTTTTCCGGTGCGGTCGCCGCGGTCGTGGTGGCCCTGGTGATCGGCTGGGGGACCGCCCTCTTCCTCCATTTTCTTGAATCCACCCGTCGCAGGGGTGCTTACCTGGCGGTCTCGTTCGCGCTGAATCTTCTCCGCTCCGTGCCGCAAATCGTCGGGATGCTCATCGGGTACGTGATCGTCACCGGGCTGACGCTGAATGAAGCCCTCACCTCCGATACGTCCCTCATCCTCGCGACATCCCTTGTTACCGCCCTGTTTGTCTTTCAGGAAGTCGTGGACCTTATCCGCGAACGCATCCGCCACTTCGAATCACTGGAGTTTGTGAGCGCCCTCCTTGTCTGCGGGATCCCCTCACGCGTCATCATCAACAGGGAAATACTCCTGAAGAACAGCATGCCATATCTGGTGCAGAAATCGGTGGCGCTGTTCGGACGAGCGATATTCCTCATCTGCAGCATCGACTTCATAGTCTCCGTCGGGCTCTCGGCGGAGGTCAGCCTCTCGAACCTCCCCGTCACGCTGGGGAGCATGCTCGCCAAGCTCGACAGCAAACAGGATATTCTCGCGATAGGAACGTCGTTCACCGACCTGCGGGTGGTCCCCACGCTCTTCGTCGAGCACCTGCAGGGGATCAGCGTCGCGTTTCTGATCGTCTATACGCTCCTGTGCGTGTACAGGATTGCCAACGGACTGATGGAACGGTACCGCCTGTGACCCCGTCGCGGTTTGACATCAGCATATCCGCCGGTGAACGGCTCCTTGTGGATGTTCACGCCTTCCCGATCCAGGAGGGGGCGATCACGTTCCTTTTCGGCGAATCAGGGATCGGCAAATCACTGATCGGCAAGGCACTCTTCGGACTGCTCGACGAATCGGAATTCCGCGTACGGGTGAACGGAATGTCGTACGCGGAATACCGGGAATCGGCCGGGGCCCGCGCCGCGCGGGCTAACGGCTTTTTCATGTTTCAGGAACCCTCCTCCCACCTCAATCCTCTCCTGACACTCGAAGGACAGATGAAGGAGGGAACGCTCGCGAGGGCTCCGGATCCTCTCGGTGCCGCGCGGGAGCTCTGGCGCGACGGGGACCGGGGGACGCTCCCACGGATACTGCCAGTGTACCCGAAGGCGTATCGCCCGAGCGGTGGAGAAAAACAGCGCCTGCTGGCGGCGATGGCGTTTACAAGGATGGACATTGCGTTTGCCGATGCGGTGGATGCCTCCGGTGAGCCGGGCGCCCCCGGTCTCTTCGTGTTCGACGAACCAACCGGCAGTCTGGACCGGGAGGCCCGGGACAGGTTTCTCGACAGGCTTTTCGCGCGATTCCGACTCAGGCATGAGACAATCCTCCTGATCACGCACGATTACGGAATGATCTCCTATGTCCAGTCCCGCCACCGCGACATCGGGAAGGACTACCGCTTCATGGAATTGTTCGTGAGCGCCGGCAGCGCCCGTACGCGCGAGTTCGATCCGGCCCGTTTTCTCACGTGGCTCGGAGGCCTGCGTGCCGAGCCGGCCGTGACCGCAAAAAAACCCCTGCTCCGCGTGGAGGGCGAGATACGCGTATTCGGGCGTGTCCTCCGGTTTTCACAGCCGGGAGGGGGAACTGGCCGCGATGCTCTTGCAGTGCGGCCGGGGGAGCTGGTCTACCTCAAGGCGGGGAGCGGCATCGGAAAAACCACGGTGGCAAAAATTGTCATCGGTCTTCAGAACGCGGACCACTTCCGTCTCGAGATTGACGGCGTCAGGCTGGGGGATGTCTCGCCCCGGCAGTACTGGCGGAGGCATCTGTGGGGAAAAAAGATGACCATGGCGTTCCAGCACGCGGACGAGTCGCTGAATCCCCGCGCAAGCGTTGACGACACCCTCCGGATACTCAACATGAAAACCATCCAGGACAGGAAGGGCGTTGCAATGGCGCTGGCGCGGCTCTTCGATACCGGGGAGATCCCGGGGCTCACGGGAAAAAAGGTGTGGCAACTCAGCGGCGGGCAGAAACAGCGGTTGAATCTTCTCCGCGCATTTGCTCTGGAGACTCCTCTCATCATACTCGATGAGCCGCTGAGTGCGCTCGATTTCGAGAGTATTGATCGCGTCCTGGGTATCATGCGAGATGCCCGTGTGCGCGGACGCGCGATACTCCTGATCTCACATAACGAGGATATATTCGACAGGCTCGTCTCCCCTGAATCGGTCTATTCGCTTGAATCGGCCGACCCCTCGTTCTCCCCTTCTTGACATTGACACGGGATTCGCTATGTTTCCACCAACCGGGCATCCGGTATCTCTCACCACCCACGGAGGCTGACTGTGCGATATATCACTCTTCTGAGCATCGTCGTTCTCATGGCAGGATGCGGCAAAAAACCTGTCAGTTTCAAGGAACAAATACAGCCCATACTCAACGCCCGGTGCACGCAATGTCACGGGACAGATATTCACCGGGGGAGGATCGCCATGGCGTCATATGCGAGTTTCATGAACTCGCACACCGTCTCGGGGAAAGAGCCTCTTGTGATCCCCGGGAGCCCGTACCAGAGCCGGCTCTACATCCTCTGTGAGACGAACCAGCCGCATTTCCGGATGCCGCCGGATACATCCAAAACCGTGACGCCTCTCCCCCCCGCCGAACTTGAGCTTCTCCGGCACTGGATCGCAGAGGGAGCGAAGGACAATTGAAATCACCCGCACATCGGGTCTGTCACGTCTCACGCCTCAAGAAAACGAATGCGTGGTCCTCGAACGATGGCAGATCGGAAAACCTGCCGTGGTTCGCGTAGTACACCTCTTCGTAGCCGAGATTCTTCATCGTGACACGAAGCGCTTTGTCTGTGATCCCCCATTGGAAGATGTTGTGGATATCTCCCCACGGTTTTCCGTATGCCGGGTGGATTTCCGATTTGTGGTCAAAAACCCATCTGTAGATGTCGAGACGAAAATCCGGGACTAGCGCGACGTATTCGTTCAACGGTAACTGCGTCAGCCGTACTGCATCTTCACCCCGGGTGAATTGTTGATTGTACACGACAATGCACGGAGAAACCTTTGAATAGAGGGCCAGCACCTCATCCCAGTGGGGATTCGCCTGATGCAAGAGAACGTCAAAGAAGTACACGACGTCGACGTCTCCCAGACCCTCCGCGTTCCCTCTCGATGCGAAGTCCCCTCGAATGACCTCAAGCTGGGGGTAGGCCTTGAGTTTTTCCTCGAGTCCCCGAGGGAAGTCGGTGTCGACGAGAATGCCCCGTTCAATTCGGTGATGCCTGAGAGTGTGGACGGAGTATGCGCCGTTGACGTTCCAGACTCCACCAAGGTCTGCAAACGACTTTGCCCCTGGGACAATGGTGTTGAAGGTATGGTCAATCAGGCGAAGCTTGTCCCTGTTGACATAGAGGTTGTAACCGTAGAAGAGATTTGGCAGGCGCCGAATCCCTTTCGTGAATTGTCGCAATCGTCTCTTGTTCATCGAAGCACGTGAAGGGGAACCGATGGTAGTATGTGGAATGAATATAGCGACAATGAGGTGTTTGCACCGGTCCGGTTCGGATGGCGAGGGTGCGTGAGACGACTGCAAGTCGGGTTATGTGCCGATGTGAAGAAGCCTTCTGCCGGGCCCTTCTCCTCCCTCCCTACTGCAATGTGAATATCTTCAGATTACGGAACCAGACGGGATGCCCGTGGTATTGCAGCCCGATGTTCCCGACCCTGGGCATCGCGCTGTAGGCGGTATTGAACTTGTTCGGGGTTCCGTCCGGATTCCTGTGCGCCTGGGTCCAGCGGTTGAGGTCCATGGCAATAATCCGGTGACCGTTCAGAACCACGGTGATCATGCTCCCCTTGCACCTGATCGTATAATGGTTCCACTCACCGGCCGGTTTGACCGCATTCATCGAGGGAGCCAGACAATCGAATATCGCGCCGCAGTCTTCCCGCGTGACTTCCTTCGTTCCGTAGGAGTCAAGAATTTGTACTTCGATCGCCGTATGGAGCCACTCTTTCACATCCCCGGTCCGGAGGAACACGCCGCTGTTGGTCTCCCTGGCAAGCTTGAACTCAAGATCGAGCACAAAATCGCCGTAGCGGTCTTTCGTCCAGATGTCGTCACCTCCCTCGGCGCTGAGGACTCCCTCCTTCATCACCCAGCTTCCCGGCTTGGTGATGCAGTTGGAGAGATCGTCGGCGATCAGACTGCGCCAACCGTGCGGCTTGAGTGAAAGTGCAATTGCATTGAATGCCTCCTCGCACGCGCGCACTTCGGGGAGGGAGCTGTCCCAGTTGTATTCGTACTCGATGGAGAAGACCCCACGGTACTTCTGCCGGTCGAGTTCCCTGAGTAGCGCTTCGACTTTCGCGACACCGGTCCCCCAGACGACATCATGCGCCCCGGGAGTGCCGAATTCATTGAGGTCCTTGAAATGCATCGTGAGCACGCGCGGCCCGAGGTTCCGTATCGCCTCCAGCGGCTGAATCCCCGAACGGATCCAGTGCCCTATGTCGCCGCATGAACCGATCCATGCGCTCCGTCCTTTGCATACCTCGAGGACTCTCTCCGGGTTCCAGTACGGGGAGGGTTTGGGATGGTTGTGCAGCGCGACCTTGATCCTGTACTCCTTGCAGAGACGCTCCACCAGGTCCAGCATTTCTTCCGGAGGTTCGGCCACGATGGTCTCAATCCCCATCTCGCGTGCAAAGTCAAAGACCTTCCGGCAGGAGGCTTCGTCCTTCCCCATGTCCACGACCCCGAAATTGACAAGCCGGACGCCGGCATCGGCGAGCATCTGCCTGAGTGAGGCGCGCTCCTCCGCTGAGAGGCCGGGACCCATTGCGACGCCCGTGACACCCGGGCGAAGCTGCTGCCCGGGATACGCTTCAATCCATTTGATCCCCAGGCTTGCCGTCTTTTCCAGTGCTTCTGAGAATGTGAAGTGGTTGAACGTCCAGGCCTGCACCGCGAGGCGCCAGCCGTCGTATGCGTCAGTCACCGGATGCAGAGAATCCGCCGGGGATCCGGCGGGGACATCCGCCGGGGATCCGGCGGGGACATCCGCCGGGGATGCGGCGGAGACATCGAAGGCGAGGGCAAGAATTGGCAGGGCCATCGCGAGCATTCGATTCATAGCGACCACCCCTCTCTGTAGGGCATATGGAGGTATTCATTTGCCGATTCGAGGTTTGTGATCCGCATTGCTGCGGAATCCCATTGGAGGATCACATTTTCCTTACCGGCACGGAGCGCGACATTCCCCAGAAGCATCATTTCCGTCAATGCAGATGCATAGCTGAAATCGGTCGTGGACTTCTTCCCGGACTTGATCGCCTCGATCCATTCCTGATGGATCCCCGGAGAGCGGGGGATCGTCTTTGCGGGGCGTTTGTACTCCTGCATCCGTGTCTCGGGGATCAGGCGGGGGCTGTCAGCATACGTCCCGTGCATCAGTTTCCCCTTCGTCCCGCAGTACATGACCCCACCGTCTCCGTCCCCCATCCGCCGGCCCGGCTCCAGTTCCTCCGGCCGCGAAGGCCTCAGGCCGCTGTCGTACCAGGTCAGCCTTACAGGCGGCTTCTTCCCGCGCGCAGGAAACTGGTAGCGCACGATGGACGACGAGGGATAGGTCTCTTTCTTCAGCTCCGTCGAGCTGGCTTCCACACTGGACGGGGCCCCGAGGTCAAGCGCCCAGAAAGGCTGGTCCACCAGGTGTGCCCCCATGTCTCCGATCGTCCCCGTGCCAAAGTCCAGCCAACCGCGCCATGAGAACGGGTGATACGCCGGATGGTACGGCCGCCAGGGCATCGGTCCGAGCCAGAGATTCCAGTCGAGCGTCGGCGGGACCGACGGGAGAGTCTCGGGTCGGTCGGTCCCCTGGGGCCAGACGGGGCGGTTCGTCCATGCGTGCACTTCCGTCACATCGCCTATGGCGCCGTCGGCGATCCATTCGTTGATGAGCCGGGCACCTTCGCTGGCATGCCCCTGGTTCCCCATCTGCGTGACAACGCCCGTCTCACGGGCGGCTTTGGCAAGCGCGCGGGCCTCATGGATCGTGTGCGTGAGCGGCTTCTGAACAAAGACATGCTTCCCCATCTTCATCGCCGTCATAGCGATAATGGCATGCGCGTGGTCCGGCGTGCTGACGGTGATGGCGTCGATTCCCTTTTCCTTCTCGAGCATCACACGGAAGTCCCGGTACTTCGCCGCCTTGAGGAGCTGCGGAGTTTTCACGCCGTCCTCCCTGAGGGTTTTTGCGATCCGGTCGTCATCCACATCGCAGAGCGCGACGATGTTCTCGGTGCTGACGCTCTGGATGTCCGATTGTCCCTTCCCGTTCACCCCCACACAGGCGATGTTCAACTTGTCGCTTGGGGCGGTATATCCGGGTCCGCCGAGCACATGACGGGGGACGATCGTGAACGCGGCGGCGGCCGCTGTCGCCCCGAGAAACTTTCTCCGTGAAATGTTGTCCTGCTCGCTCATAGGGTATCAGTCTTTCTATAAAAGGTGGTGTTCGGGATTGCATCATGCGTGGGGAGGACATTCAACATTAGCGATTGCCGGCCGCAAATACAAGCGTCGGTCGCCGGAGATGTAAAGAACATATTGTAATAGTGAAGGCCGCTCCGTATACTCGGTTGCGATGATCACGCTCAGCATAGTCATCCCCGCCTTCGACGAGGAGAACAAAGTCACCCGCGACGTGCAGGCCGCCGCAGCGTTCCTCGTCTCGCATGAGATTGCGGGGGAAGTCCTCGTTGCCGACGACGGGAGCTCCGATCGGACGGCGGAGATTGCCGAACAGGCGGAAATCCCGGCATCCGTGCACCGTGCGGTGATCAGAAGCGACTCGCACCGTGGGAAAGGTGCGGCGATCCGAACCGGCATTCTCTCATCCCGGGGGGAATATGTGCTGTTCGCCGACAGCGGTCTGACGGTCCCTTTCGAGAACGCGCTCACAGGACTCCGGGTGCTGCGCGAAGGAACTGCTGAACTGGCCCATGGATCGCGGGAACTCCCCGGGTGCATTATCCGCCGGGACCGGGACTGGGACCGGAAACTCATCTCACGTCTCTTCCACGTACTGGTCCTGCATTGGCTGCACGTCCCCCCCCATCTCACCGACACCCAGTGCGGGTTCAAGCTCTACCGGGGTGACGTCGCGCGGCAACTGTATGCGGAGTGCACGACGGATGGGTTCATGTTCGATATCGAGATCATACTCCGCGCGCTGCAGCACGGGTTCCGCATTGCAGAGTTTCCGGTGGAATGGACCTGCGACCGGGACAGCCGCCTCAGCATCCGCCGGAGTGCTGGGTCCGTCCTCAAGGACCTCCTCCGCCTCAGGCGGATCCTGGTTACACCGCTCCCCAAGGGCCGAACCTGAGGACGGCGGGAGGACGCTCCTCAACGATGATCGCCCTCAGTTCCCCGGAGCCTGCGACAAGTCCGGCGATTTCCTCGTGCGTCATGATCATGCATGCCGTGGAGAGGGCATCACTTCTGGTCGCCGACTGCGAGAGGACCCACGAGGCACGGCGCGATGCAACGGGAGCAGCGATGCGCGGATCTATGATATGCCTCCCTTGTGTGATGCCTGATCCTCCCAATCCCTGATCCTTCAGTCGGACCTTCTCGAGGACTTCAGACGGTTGGGCGGGATTGCTGAGCGTAACCGGCCAGCCCACATTCCCCGGATGGTCTCCAAACGCGTATACCGAACTGGTCCCCCCGTGCACGAACGCAGACCCCACCCCCCACTCCCTCAACAGCTCTGCGGCACGGTCCACGGCAAAACCCTTTCCGATGGCTCCGAGATCAATAAGGGGAGCCGGGCCTCGAACGCGTACCGTCATATGCCCCTCATCAAGTTCGAGGCGGAACATACCGCTCCGTGTCCTTGCGCGCTCGATCTCTTCGGCAGACGGAGACAGGAGCGACCTGTCCCTCCCCACCCAGCAGTCCTTCAACGCACCCGTCGCCACGTCGAAAGTCCCGCCGGTTTCCTCGTAGTATTGCATGCCGAGCCGGAGACACTCAAACGTGTCAGCACTGACACGGACAGCCTGGTCCGGCTGGAGATTGTTGATCCGTGAGACATCGCTGTTCGGCAGATAGCGGCTGAAGTCCTGCTCCAGCCGGTCGATCTCTTCGAACGCCGCGTGCAGAGCGCCTGCGGCGAAGGCGCCATCCTCGTCTGCCACCATCAGCTCAAAAAGGGTTGCCATCGCACGGTGCTGAGACCGGAGGATTTCCCCGTTCGGCCCGCTCATGGTGATTTCTCCTCCAGCACGGCATTCCGGAGATCCAGCGTGACGTACCCCCGCAACTCCTTTCCGGGGCGGAGGAACATGGCCCTGTCGAAAAGCGGGACGTACAGTCTTCTCTCGCCCGGCGGGGGCATGTCGTACATCCTTTTCAGGAGTGCAGGCTCGAATTCGGGCGAAGCCAGTATCACATCCGTGGGGACGAAACCCTCCCCCAGGTCGCTCCACCAACCGACACGCGGCAGCGCGCGCAGGTACCAGGGGAGCGGCCAGTAATCATCACCCCCGCAGACCACCTGGATCGCCGCACCGTCACGTTGGACCGCCCGTGTCACAGCAGCGGCAATAGTGCGGACGTCATCACCCGGATGCGAATAGACATACGGATTCACCGGATCATCATAGTAGCGAAAATCCCCCATCCATGACTGCCAGGCGAGATGAAGGACCATGAGCACGGTGATGGCAATTCCCAAAGGGCGCAATCTCCGCCTCTCGAGCCATTTCAGGAATGCCGACACACCGGATCCCGCGAGTATGATGAGCGGCTGCAGCGCGCCCAGGACCAGCCAGGGCGTCTTGTAGGGGATTGCCGAAGAAACGGCGAGCATCATCAGCGCGTACAAGCCCAGAAACATGCGAAGATCTCTTCCCTCACGCACCTGCCCCGGTTTCTCTCTGAACGCGCTCCAGAATCCGGCAACGCCGAAGAAAACGATGCCGGCCTCGGTCCAGGCCGGGCCATGGTCCCCCCTGCTGTATGTCAACATCTCCAGGAAGTAATACCAGGGATGACCATGCCGGGCATTCTCTCCTGCCCGGGTAAAGTAACTTTCGTACGCCAGGAGAGAATCACGCACTCCCTCCCAATGTGTGAGAAACGAAGAGAAGAAGAGAACCCATACTGCACCAGCGCACGCCAGGGCGACGCCCACGCTTGTTGCATCGGGCACATGTCCGGGCCGCTTTTCGTGCCGCTGAATGATCCTCACTCCCAGCACCGCCATCCCCATCATGCCCACGGAGATGATCCACGTCTCTTTTGTCGCACACATGAGGCCGGCGCAGACGCCCGCCATGACGGGCCAGGTTCTGCGGCCGCCCGGGCCAAGACGGGATGCGGCGACGATCAAGCCGAATGCAAAACAGACGAGCAACGTCTCCTGTATATAGTAGCGGCTGTAGAAGACCATCGCCGGGGACGCGGCACCGAGGATGACCGCGCAGGCAGATGCTGTCGGCCCGATGTCGGGGAGCAGGAGTATGAGGAGCAACAGGCAGAAACCGAAGAAGACGGGAACGATGCGCAGCGTTGTCTCGCTCACCCCGGCAAGTGTCTTCTCACCCGAGAGCCAGGCCGGCACCAGCGTGAAATAGTTGAGCGTAGGGCCATGGTACTCATTCCTGTCGTACCGGTACGTGCCGTGCTCAAGCAGAGCGCCGAATTTGATTGCGTGGACAGCCTCGTCTGTATGCATGGGGCGGAGATCCAGATCCGGAAGGCGCAGGGCAGCGCCTCCCACCAGCGCCAGAACAAGCGCCGCCCGCTCCCACCTCATTGCACAGCCTTGCCGTACACCTCGACTTCGATATAGTGATTCAGGTCATTTGCCGTATTGCCGCGGCTGTACAGCCGGACATAGCGCCCCTGGACCCCTCTCGTATCGATCAATTTTCCTTCCGCCGTCTCGACATAGCTCATGTCCTTCCCGACTCCTCTCCCCGCGGAGTTGTCGATGTCATTGTTGAAGACGGTCTGCACATTCGTAATGAAATCCTTATTATCGGCGACCTGAACAATGACATCGTGGTAAACGACCGCCTGCTTGTGGTAATGCCAGACGACGATGGCATAGATGGTATTCAGGCTCTTGAGGTCGATCGTGACATACTGCAGGCTCGGGCCGAGCTCGACAAAACTCCCCTCCGCCGCCTCCTTGTCACCGTCAGTGACCATCGAGAGTTCGCCGATGACCGGCTGCTCGTCGGAGCCGGTGACCGGCTTCTTGAACGCCACGTTCCTGGTCCCCGCCGGGACAAGGAATGGCTGCCGCGGCCGGCCGAGAGGCTTCTCGAGATTCGGCACGGCAATATTTGTCGGGGTCCCCACAAACATCGGCTTGGGAAGTTTGATTTCCAGCGGGACGAGCTGTCCCCCGGACGGCTTTGCCGGGGGAGCCACGGGGGTCGCCACCTGCGCGGGCTCCGGCCTTTCCTGTGATTTGGGTGCGGCTGACTCGCCGCCCGGCGTGGCCGTCTGCGCCCCCTGTCCCTGTTCCGCCTTTTGTTGATCCTGTTGGGGGCCCTTCTGGCAGGAAGCCTGAAGGAGAAGAGAGGCGACAAGAAGCGGGAAGATCCTGCTGCGTGACGTTTTCACTGGTTCTGCTCCTTCATAAGTTGTTCCGTGGAATGTTCATTGTATGCGGTAATAAGGTAAAGCTCCCCGAGAGCGGTGATCATGAGGAGGAGCGCGCTGTAACCATGTAAACGGATGAGCAACGCTTCGCCGTCGGTTCCATAAAGGGGGAACAGGCCCAGTATCACCGTGAGCATGAGGGGGAGTGACAGGAGCAGGGCACTCCAGAATCCCACCTTCAAAGCAATTCGGACGAGCGCGTCCTTCCCGGGAGATTTCCGCCTCCCCACACCCTCCAGAATGCGCCAATCCGCTTCGTCGAAGCGAAGCCGGTGCGCCCAGAGGAGCGCAAGTGCGGAGAGCGCAATGCCAAAGACCGGTGCGATCGTTACATGGATCACAAGAAGCACACCGCTGACATGACTGCCGAGAAGGAGGACTGGCAGAAAACCGGTTACGGCAAGGCAGAAGAGCAGTGCGCTTGAGACGATCGTGACGATTCTCCGGACATTCTCGAGTCTGCCCGACTTTCCGCCTCTTCCTCCCTCCCGGGTCGCTCTTATTCGTCGGTGGAGAAGATTTCCTGCAGCCCTCCAGGTCTTCAGGCGCCGGTGAATGTCATATGCCATCCCCAGGAGAAGAACCGCGATGGAAAGGCCTGCTATGATACGAAAGACCGTCATTCCTCTTCCGAAGCGAGTTTTCGAATGATATGAGCAAGCCCCCCCAATGCCTGTATCAGCACCACCGAGGCGATGAGCAAAAATGAGAGTATGATCAGCACCTTGAGGGCGGGGCGGAAGAGGAACGACTTTGAGAAGAGCCAGGCGGAGACGACGCTCACATCCTGGTAGTCCGTCATGCGGCTGAGCGAATCGCTCCCCACCACGTACGGGGAGGCGATCTTCACCATGCCGAAATGAAACGGTGCGTCGGTGGCATGGCAATCGGTGCACCCGCGGATCCCGAGCGACTGGGCTTTTGGACGGACGTCGTGGGCAATCGGCCAGCCATACGGCTCTGCCGCGTCGCTCTTGAGACGCGTCAATGTCCCGGCCGGTCCGATCGCATACATCATCCCACCGCTCACATAGAGGGGATCCCCCGCCGTCGTGTCCCGTTCGCGCAACTGCTGCAGCACATCCAGGATCTCTGATTCACGGAGAACCGGCCACCGTCCGATTCGGCGAGTTGTGTCCCGGCTGAGAATCAAAGTCACCAGCGGCCGGATCCGATCGGGTCCGAGCGGCGCAATATACCCCTTTCTCCCGTAGCCCCAGAACGCGGGCCAGAGAAGATCGTGCGGAGCAAACGTGCCGTCGGCTTGTTTCGCAAAGACCGGTGTAGCGATCTGCGGGAGCGCGTCGTCCGCCTTGTCGGTCTTCGGGATTCCCAGGGCGTGTCCCCTCGAGGTTTTCACGGTGTAGGTGGTCCCCCCGGGCCATGGACCGCTATGACAGGCGGTGCATGCAAGTTTCTCGAAATGGACGGGTGGAAGGCCCAGGTGCTCCGGCCGGGGAGCACCCCGCCTTCCCTCCAACGGAACGGGTTCATCGCTGCTTCCCAGATGACACCCCCGACAGGTGAACGATGCGACGTGCGGCTGGCCTCTGAGCTCCGCTTCACCTTCATAACCGCGGATCATCTGGTGATCGATCCCATTCCGGTGGCAATCGACGCAGAGCATCCCCGAGGCTATATGGACGTCCTCTTCACCTTCCCAGCGCTCAGGACGCGTCGGGTCAATCACACGGGACGAATGGCAGAACGCACACTGTGTCGGTGGCATCCTCCGAGGGACATTAAACAGTACCCGTCCCGCCGCGTCCATGCGCGACGTGTTGTATGAGACCGTGGGGGGGAGGAGATTCGATGCTTCCGGCGGGACGGCCGTATACGTATCATAGTTGTCCGGCATTTCGCCGGCGGATCCCCGGACAGTGGCAAAGCCGCTGCTGGCAGCGGCGGCCCATCGGAAGTTCTGTCGCAGCACCTGCATGCCGAACTCCGCCTGACTCTGTCCCGCATCCGCGTTGTGGCAGCTTTGACAGTTCACCTCGAGCGTGCCGGAGACCTGCCAGCGCATGTAGTCTTTCAGCGCCCCGTCTTTCTCTCCCACGCCGCCGCCGGGGAGATGACGACCGAACGTCTTGAGAAAGTCGAGCGTTGAAAGACCCAGATCGGTCGGCCGGTACGTCCCCGTCCAATTTCTGTACGAAAGAGGAATCTGCGTCGCAGCCCCGGGATCGACGAGTATCCAGGGCTCTCCCCGTCGTCCCCCGCGTGCGCCGGAATCAGCCGCATTGAAATGCCATCCGTGCCGGATCTTCTCGTAGTCATGGCATTTGCGGCATGTTTGCTTCGGTGAGAATGGCATGAGCGGCCTGTCGTCCGGCCTGATCACATGATCGAACTCGTCATAGAGCTTGAGCAGGTGGACTGGGACCGACCGGTTCCCGTCCGGAGTATCTCCCACATCCTCCCGGGTCTGGGCGAGGGTTTCTCCACGGGCAAATGCGCAGAAAAGAAAAATGAGTATGATCCTTTTCATCTTCATGCCACAAATTCGCGTGGATCGACGGTGATTTTCTTCCCGGACTCTGCAGCCTTATTCACCGTGAGCACCGTGACAGCGGTCTCGTAGCCTATTTCCGGAGGACAATTGAGTTTCTCCGTTCCCCGGACCGCGTTGAAGAAATTCTCCAGATGAGGCTTGTGATACGGGTCGTCGAACTTCACCGGGAGCTCGAACGAGGGGGGGGCGAGTGTCTCCCGCACATCAAGCACAGCGTCCGTTTGCGGTTTTGTCACTTCAGAGGCGGGTGCCTTGAGGTAGCCGAGTGACACCCACCTGTCCCACTCGGGGGCGGTTGGTTCCCGGTAGGCGGCCCCCCGGCTTGCGGATTCGGAAATCACCAGCGTCCCTTGATCCCCCATGAAACTCTCGGAGTACCCCTGGTTGCTGTTCGTCGAAATCGTCTGGTAGAAGGCGCGGACCTTCCCCTGAGGGGTTTCGTATTCGAACGTCGCAAGCACGCTGTCGAACCACTCGTGAGTCTTCCGGTCGTAGTAGTCGATCCCGCCGCTCGCGACGATCGTTCGCGGCTTCGTGTCAAGGAACCAGTTATAGATGTCGAGCTGGTGGGAGCCGAGGTCCACCACCGGCCCGCCGCCGAGGTGACGGTACCAGCGCCAGTTGCGGAACTCCTCCATCGTGCGGAAGCCGTACTTCCTCAGGATCGCGCCGTCGATGACGGCCCCTTTCGGCCAGGTGTTGTCAGGCTGGACGGCGCGGTTCCACTGCCCGTTCACTGTTGTGATACGCCCCAGGAGCTTCGCTTCCCGGATCAGCTTCCTGTAACAGTGGAGATAGCGCGGGTTGCTCCGCCGCTGATGACCGATCTGCAGCAGGTTTCCCGTCTGGCGCGCAGCACGGACCATCCTCCTGGCACCCTCGAGCGTATTGGACATCTCTTTCTCGCAGTAGACATGGAGTCCTGCAGAGAGGCAATCCACGGTCTGTGGCGCGTGCCAGAAGTCAGGCGTGGCAATGAGGACCGCGTCCAGCCCCTTCTCCTTCGCGATCATCTGCCGGTAATCTTCGTACGCGTTCACCTTCTGGCCGAACTTCTCCAGCATCCGCTGGGCCCGCCGCAGGTTGTACGCTTCCCAGATGTCACACACCGCCTGAAAGCGGACGCCGGGGATCTTCAGGCAGGAGTTCATCAGCACCTGCCCCTGCGCCCCCGAGCCGATCAGGGCGATCCGCACTTCGCCTGATATCTTCTCCCGCTTCCCGGGAGCCCCCTCTCCGTGCGTTCGCGTCAGGAGAAGTCCCGCCCCCGCAGCGGCGGCGTAGCCCAGGAATTTCCGCCGATCAATGTGTGTCATTCTCTTCTTTCCACGCAAGTTCCTTCAATGTGATATTGCGGTACTCCACTCTCCGTGTGTGGCTCTGAAGCCCGATAAACCCCGAGCGTCTCTTGAGCCCCGGATGGGTCGATTCTTTGTCCATGTGGGAAGTGAGATCCGCATCGACGATCAGTTGATCGTTGAGCGTGACGGAGACATGGGGGCCAACGGCAACGATGTGATAGTGTTGCCACTCATGCGCCTTCTTACTGGCCCGGAGCGAAGGGGCCTGCACTCCGTAGATGCTCCCGCAATTCTGCCAGGGCTGGAGACTTGCATACTCGTCTGCATAGTCATCGAGGACCTGTATCTCCATGCCGGTGTATGCCGGATCACCCTGCCGGGGTGAGCGGAGGAACACACCGCTGTTCCCCCCCTCCGACAGCCGGAAGTCGAGATCGAGCGAGAAATTGTCGTACTCACGCGCGGTCGAGAGCCAGCCTCCCCCGTCCCCGGTTGTGTAAAGCAGACCCTGTTCCACACCCCAGTTTCCGTCCTTCCCGTCGATGAGCTTCCACCCGGTGAGATCCAGCCCGTTAAAAAGGTTCCCGGTAAAGAGGGGTGAGCGAACGGGGATCTCCCGGATAAATATATTCCGGAAGCAGAGGGGACTGCTGTGTGATTGCAGTTCTATCTGGCCCGAAGAGAAGATAGGGATTGACCGGTCCCAGTAGTTTTCGAGAACGACGCTGTCGACAACCATGACGTTGTTGAGCCAGACGGTCACCCTCTCTCCGATCATCCGGATGCGAAATCTGTTCCATTGGCCGACCGCCACGTCCGCACGAACGAGGGGTTTGCTCGGGTTCTTTTCATTATTGTAGAGACCCCCCGACCCCTCCGGCCATTGCGAGGGATCCCAGATCTGCACCTGGGGGGAGCCCCTGAGGTAGATCCCGCTGTCACCGTTCTTTTCGATTTTCCAGTCCACCATCAGTTCGAAATCTGTGTAGTCTGTGTCGGTGCAGATGTTCTCTCCTCTTCCGTCAAAAACGAGTATCCCGTCACTTGCCGACCAGTGTGCCTTCATCACCGAATCGGCCCTGGCCTGCGCAACAGCAAGTTGCTCCGGCGTCATATTCGCGCGCAGGACGGGATTCCCGGCAAGTCCCTTCCACCCGTCCAGGTTTCTCCCGCTGAAAAGTGCCTTGAATCCTTCCGGCGGCTCCCCCATCCCCTCCGCCGCATCGAAATTATGCTCGACACGGCTCCGGAAACGGCCGGGGACCATCGACTCAATAAATGCCC
The DNA here is from genome assembly GCA_003158475.1 of Ignavibacteriota bacterium. GTDB lineage: Bacteria > Bacteroidota > Ignavibacteria > UBA10030 > UBA6906 > Fen-1273. The sequence continues at coordinate 36,196 of PMJR01000069.1, forward strand.
TCGCAACCTGTGCGGACCCGGGTCCATCCTTCTCGTCCGCCCTTCCCGATGCAATCGTGCCTGCCGCCATTGCCGCATCCAGCCCTAGGGAGTCGTCACTGATGTACGGTATCACTTCCCTTAGCGCTTCACTCGTCCGGATGTTCGCCAGCGCTCCCAGTGCGAGGCGTTTTTCATCCGGCCGCACCGCCGCAGCGAGTGTCCGCGCGTGGTAGCGGACCGCTGCCGCCGGAGGGATTGGCGAATTTGCAACGAGTCGCACTGCGCCGCGCAACGCGAGAACCCGGAGGTTCAGATTGCCGTCGCTTCTGGCCACGACGAGAAGCGAATCAAAGGCATCAAGTGTCGGCCAATCGGCAAGAGCGCGGACCGCGGCATCGTGCAAATCCGGATCTTTGCTGCGTGTTTCCGCGCTGACAAGTGAGAGAGCCTTGCTGCCACCGAGCCGGCCCATCACCCGGAAGAGTCTTGCACGCTGGACCGGCGTAGCCGCTCGGTATGCCGCGAGGAGGCCGTCTGACCGGTTCTCAGGATCGGGGATCCGCCCGCAGAGTGAGACGAGGCTCTTCTCGGTCGCCGCACGTTCGGCCTCGCTCTCCGTTCCGAGGAGGAGCGCGATGAGCCGGGGCGCGTCAGCCTCTTTTCCGGCTGCGCCGAGCGCCCTCAATGCGGCCAACCGCACGGAGGGGACCGCGCTTTTGGTCAGTCCAATAAGCGGGCCGGAGAGTGTGTCTGCGAACCTCCCGAGATGATCGACGAGCATGACGCAGGCTGCGGGTGTCACCCGCGAAAGCGACGCGACGACGGGAGGAATTACACGTTCCCGTGGGAGACTTTCCAGTGCCATCCGGACCGCCGTGATATCCGAAGCTTCACTGCTTCGTTCCAGGAGGGAGAGAAGCAGGGGAACGGACTCCTCTCCCTTGAGCCGGACAGCCGCGTCAACGGCAGCCTCCCGCACACCGGCATCCGCGTCCCCCATGAGAGAGATGACAGCCGGATATGCGCTCCCGTCCCCCCGGGTACCAAGCATGGAAACGATTTCGCGCCTGGTGGCGCCCCTTTCCGTCGCGGCAACCCACCGGCGTGTTGCCGTTGTCCCGGGTATGCGCGATGCAAGACGGAGGGCTGCGCTCCGGATTTGCCCGTTGGAATCCGCCATTGCCGCGATGAGATCATCTATGGCGCTCTCACTTTTGGACCGGACGATCACTTCCAGCGCGGCCGCGCGGACCTGAACCCCCTCTGTTGCGGTGGGTCTGTCGTACAGCATCCGACCGATACTGAGCGCACCGGCTGCATCGCCCGTCTCGGCCTCGCGCCGTGCAAGAAGAAGGTAGCATGCGGTCACTTCCCCCCTTTCATTGGCCGGACCCTCCGCGGCGGCTTTCGCGAGAATGTCCCCGGTGCGGGAATCCCCGATGTTCGCAAGCGCATAGAGTGCGGCCAACCGGATCCGTGGATCCTGAGAGGCAACCTCGGTGCGGAGCGGGTCGAACGCCCCGGGACTCCGGAGATCACCGAGACTTTTGATGATCATGACCCGGACATTCCCGTGGGATGCCGCCAATGCCGCAAGAAGAGGGGCTTCGGCGCCGTCGCGGATTGCCACCAGTGCCTGCGCCGCCGGTCCTGAGAGCCGCTCATCATCCAGGAATCGGGCGATGGGAGCGATCGATTCTCCCCTTCCCGCCACTTGAAGACGCCCAAGAATAAACGTCGATTGATCCGGAGGCCGCGCCACCTCGAGTGCTTTCGCCAGCGCACCGACGAACATCATCCGCTCGGTTTCTCTCCCCTCGGCGGTGACAAACGAAGCAAGGCCCTGCAGTGCAAATTCGGCCTGCGTGCTGGTTTCCGTAGCCGGCGGACCGAGCTTTTTGCATATTGCCATTACGGCATCCGGCCCCATACGGGTCATGGAAGAGTAGAGCCACAGTGCTTCGACCGTGTCGCGCGCCGGCATTGTTCCGAGAAGCTGATCGATGCTGATGGGAGGAGCGGGAGCCGTGGATGTTGTTGTTGAAGCGCAGCCGGAAATAATCAGCGCGGCAATCAGCGTCATCGATAGTGGGAGGAAATTGATCATGCGAATTCCTTGTCTCACGACAGGTGCCACGGGGCCCGCATGGGGGGATCGATAAGACGGTTGGCCGCCTCGTCATTTTTGCAGCGCTGTGTCGCCGGGTCGAAATGAACGGGCCGGCCGAGCTGCCAGGAGATTTTGCAGAGATTGACAAGCGTTGCCGAGCGGTGCGCGTTCGTCTCATTCAGCGCAAACTTCTTCCGCGTCCGGACCGACTCCATGAAATCGGTGACAACGGACTCAGGTTCGGGGAGCTGGGCGATCTTCTCTTTCAGGTTCACTATGGTGGAGCGGAGGTCTTTGTACAGCTTCCCCTCCGGCCCTTCGATAAACGGGATATCATCCTTCTCCCGCTCTCCTTCAAGTATCACCCGGCACCCGTCCGCATAGGTGATGAGTATCCTTCGAAACGAACTGACCGCCTCGGGATGCTGCGCAGGTGCGTCCGCCTCGACTGCAACCGGGCTCTCGTCATCCTTGCCCAGAATGTACTGGACAGGATCCAGGTAGTGCTGCCCCATATCCCCCAGCCCCCCCCCGTCGTAATCCCAGTATCCACGGAAGGTGTAGTGGACCCGGTGAGGATGGTACGGTTTGTAGGGTGCGGGACCGAGCCAGAAATCGTAATCCAGTTGCGGCGGTATCCAGCGGGGGGTGAGGTCCGTTCTGCCGCTATGGTAGAATTTCCAGTTGAACCCGGTTGCAGCCCCGATGGTCACCGTCACCGGCCAGCCGAGCAGTCCGCTCCGCATGAGCTTCCGGTACTGACGGGCCGTCCCCCCGCTGTCATAGAACAGATCACCGCTGAACCGGAACCATGTGTTGACGCGGAACATGCGGCTGTATGCGCCGACGGCCTCCACCACTTTCTCCCCCTCCGCGATCGTCCTCGTCATCGGCTTCTCGCACCAGATGTCTTTTCCCGCCTTCGCCGCCGCAATCGAAATCAAGGCATGCCAGTGGGGCGGTGTCGCGATATGGACAACGTCGATGTCCTTCCTCTCCAGCAGCTCCCGGAAATCGTGGTATCCCTTCACCCCGCCGATTCTCATCCCTTCCTGCAGATGCTCCTCGTCCACATCGCAGACGGCGACGAGCCTCTCCCCGGTATTCCCGAGATGCCAGTGTCCCATCCCGCCTATGCCGATGACCCCTTTGGTCAGCTCGTCGCTCGGCGGCGTAAAGCCGGGTCCTCCCAGGACGCGCCTGGGAACGATCGTGAAGGCGCCCAGAGCCAGGGCCGACGTGATGAATGTGCGCCGCGTGAGTGCCATCGTTCTCCTATGCCGCCTGTGGGGCCTTGACGGGTGCGGAGCGGACGTCACGGAAGAGCATCAGGAAGACAACCACGACCACCGCGGCAATGACCGCAGGAATCGTCCAGAATGTCTGCCACTGAGCGGCAGCCTCGGGACCGGTCGAGGTCACAATGCTGTTGTGGAGCCACCCGGATATCTGCGCACCGATGAACATCCCTGCACCGTATGTCATGAGCACGAGGAACCCCTGGGCCTGTCCGCGGATTTCCTTTGTGGAGACCTTGTCGACGTAGATCTGCCCGGCGACAAAGAAGAAGTCGTAGCAGATGCCGTGCAATATGATCCCCCCCATGATCATCCAGAATATTGACGCAGGGGCCGCCAGCGCGAAAAGCGCGTACCGGAGCACCCAGGCCGCCATGCCGGTCAGAAGCATCCACTTGATGCCGAGAAAGCGGAAGAAGAACGGCATCAGCACGATGAAGAGCGCCTCTGACATCTGGCCGAATGACATCTTGAATCCCGGATTGACAATGCCGTTGAAATTCACATACACCGGGGCATACGCGTAATATGTCGAGAGGGGGATGCAGATGAGGAACGAGCTGATGATGAACACGAGGAACGACGGACTCTTGAGCTGTGCAAGAGCATCGAGCCCCAGGACCTGCCGCACCGTAACTTTTTCCCTCGCCGCGGGAGGGGTGTGGGGGAGCGAGTACGCGTACAACCCCATCACCACGCCGGCGATCCCGGCGATGCGCAGTGGGACCCCCGTTTCATCTGCGCCGAGAACCGCGCTCACGAGCACACCGGCAATGATCCAGCCGATTGTGCCGAACACCCGGATTACCGGAAAATACTTCTCCTGGTCGGTTATATGGTGGAACGCAAGGGCGTTGGCCAGCCCCACGGTCGGCATATAACAAAGCATGTGAACGAGAAGAAGGAGTATGAACCAGAGCGAAGCGCCCGATTCGGCCGCAAGGGGCGCCAGGAATAACGCCACGCCGCCGATCAGGTGCAGGCCGCCCAGCACCTTCTCGGTCGAAAAGAACCGGTCGGCGACCATTCCGAGGAAGAAAGGGGAAATAATCGCCCCGATGGGGCCCACCGCATACGCCCAGTAGACCAGGTTCGACATCCCTATCCGGGTCATGTAGTTCCCTACTGTGACGTACCATGCACCCCACACAAAGAACTCCAGAAACATCATCCCGCTGAGCTGAAGGTAGATCGATCGTTTCATAGGGTCCTCTCTTGTTACGTTAGGTGGATTACAGCGCCCGTGCGGACCGACTCATCGGCCGCAAGCACCACACGGAGACTGGTGACCGCATCGGTGAGATGCTCTCCCAGATCGAGGTCCTTCTCGATGGCCTCCCGGAAGTATGCCTGCTCCCGCGTGCAGAGCTCCTGGTGGTCCGGCTCGTCGCTCGTGTCAATGCGGAGGTTTGTCATCGATGCGGCGTCATGGCGGATAAGGCTCCCTGTCGTTGTGTGGGAACCGATGTCGGACGACCCGGCGCCGCCACCGGGTCCGCCGATGCTGATGCTCCCCTTCGGACCGATGACATCCTTCACGAAACAGGCGGTTTCGCTCATCATCGGTCCCCACCCTGCCTCATACCACCCGACCGAGCCGTCCTCGAAGACCACGTGGAGGTGGCCGTAGTTGTACATCGATTCGCCGATCTCTCCGCTCAGCCGTGCTCCGATCGCCTGCACGCGCACGGGGCGTGAACGGGTCATCTGGCACATGACATCCACGTAGTGGACGCCGCAGTCGACAATGGGGGAGATCGATTGCATCAGCTTCTTGTGCACTTCCCACTCCGCGCCGCTGCTCTGCTGGTTCAGATTCATACGCATGACAAGGGGCTTTCCCAGATTCCGCGCCTCCTCGATGAACCGCTGCCAAGCGGGATTCTGGCGGAGTATGTAGCCCACAACGACTTTCCTGCGGGCTTTTCCTGCTCTTCGCACGATCTCATCCGCCCCGGCGACGTCGGGGGCAAGCGGCTTTTCCACGAAGACGTGGAGGCGGGCTTCGAGCGCCTGGAGTGTCAGCGCACCATGGGTCTCCGGGTATGTGCAGATTGCAGCGGCGTCGGGACCCGCAGCGTTGATTGCCCCTTTGAGCGAATCATAGACGGGGACTCCCCCGAGTTCCCGGGACAGGCGCTCCGCCTTCTCCCTCGAGTGGTCGACGAGACCGGCCAGCGTGAACCCCTCGAGTTTTGCATAGGCGCGGGCGTGCGATGATCCCATATTTCCACACCCGATGACGACAACGCGCAACGGCTTCACGGTCAGTTTTTCAGCTCGACGATCCAGATATTCCGGTACTGCACCAGGTTGCCATGATCCTGCAACATGATCCCCCCGGGCGTCTTCTCATCCTCGTCGATGGCTCCCCCCGTGGGCCCCGGTATCGCGAGGTCCTGGTGAATCACCACGCCGTTGTGGACAACTGTCGCAACAGCGTCGTTCAGCTTTTTCCCTTCGCCGTCAAACCGCGGGGCGTGGAACGTGACGTCATATGTCTGCCACTGGCCGGGGGGGGCGCACATGTTGACAAGAGGGGCAGCCACCTTGTAGAAGCCGCCGCATTCGTTGTCCTCCCCCTTCAGTCCGTAACTGTCCAGGACCTGTATCTCATAGCGCCCATGGAGGTAGACTCCGCTGTTGGCCCTGGCCTGTTCCCGCGCATCGGGCATGAAGGGGAGCCGGAACTCGACGTGCAACCGGAAGTCGGTGAATTTCTGTTTCGTAATGATGTCGCCGCTCCCCGGAGCGACCTCCGTGACACCCCCCTCGAGTATCTTCCAGCCGACCGGCGCGCCGCGCTGCTTCACATCGCGCCGTTCCCATTCGCCCAGGCTGGTACCGTCGAAGAGGAGAAGGGATCCCTGCGGCGGCGCCGCGCCGAGGTTGGGTGAGAGGCGCACGACGCGCCTCAGCGTGTAATTCTCTGCGCCTTCCCGGGTGGTATGGCCCGTAAGCTCACCATTCACCAGGCTCATCTGCCAGCCTTGCCCGCTCAGCGGTACGATCCGGTCCCCTTCAAGTCTTCCTTCTGCCACAACAGCTCTCTCATCGTGTCTCTGATCGAATGCAGGCTGTATATTGAACCGGTACGTGGCCCCCCCGAGTGCGATCACGCGAACAGCCACAGGCATCACCGTGCCGTCTCTGCCCACCTGGTTCCCCTGCCAGTCCCCCATGAGCGGATCGGGAGACGGGCCGTCCCCCCGTGTTGCGACAACCGAAGGGGCGCAGGAGGCGAGCACGATCGCCATGGCACACGCCACCCCACTCTGGAGGATTGCATATGTTTTCATACTGCAGTGCCTTTCATGTGAAGTCAATTCTGAGTTATTGAGACGCGTTTTCCTTCACGGCTCTCACCGTTCAAAGGCCGCATCGAATGCTATTCCTGACGGGGCAAAATCGATCTTGTGCACGAATGCGCACGATTCTTTCGCGCCCCGTTCCCTCTCCATGCCGCTGTCCTCCCATTCGACGGAGAGCGGACCGGTGTAGCCGACGGCATTAAGGGCGCGGATGATCTCCTCGAACCTGACGGACCCGTGACCGAGCGAGCGGAAGTCCCATCCCCGACCCCGCGCGCCAAAGTTCAGATGGGAGCCGAGGATGCCGGACTTCCCGTCGAGCTGCAGCGCGGCGTCCTTCATGTGGACGTGATAGATCCTGTCCGGGAACTCGTCGATGAACCTGGCCGGATCCACCATCTGCCAGTACAGGTGGCTCGGGTCGAAATTGAACCCGAACGTCTCCCTCCTGCCGATGGCTTCGAGAGTCCGGCGTGCCGTCACGATGTCAAAGGCGACCTCGGTGGGATGTACTTCGAGCGCGAATTTCACGCCGCACTGGTCATAGACGTCCAATATCGGGTTCCACATCTTTGCGAAGTACCTGTAGCCCTCCTCGATCATCTGATCGGAGACCGGGGGAAAACCATAGAGGAGATGCCAGAGCGAGGAACCGGTGAAACCGTTGACCACGTGTACGCCGAGATTACGGGCGGCGCGCGCGGCGTTCTTCATCGTCTCCACGGCCCAGGTCCGTTTTTTCTCCGGGTTCCCTGCGCACGAGACCGGGGCGAAGCCGTCGGATCTGCCGTCGTTGTTCGGGTCGCACACGAGTTGTCCGGCAAGGTGATGGCTAATCGCGTACAGGCTCAACCGGTTCTTTCGAAGGATGGCGCGCTGTCGTTTGCAATAGCTCTTGTCCACGGCGGCCTTCTGTACGTCGAGGTGGTCACCCCAGCACGCAAGTTCGAGTCCATCGTAGCCCCATGAGGCGGCTTTCCGTGCCAGCGTGGCAAGCGGGAGGTCGGCCCATTGGCCGGTAAAAAGTGTGACAGGTCTTGGCATCGTTCTTCTCCTTCAACTGAGCGTTGTCGTCCATTTATCCGAGCTTCTTGCGCTTGCGAGGACAGTCTCGATGAAGAGCATCCCCCGCAGTCCGTCGTCGACCCCGGGAAAATCCAGTGCCAGTGTGTCGGGCGTGGTTCCGGCGCGAGCGGCACGGACGGTGTCGGCGAAGTTACGATACACGTTGGCAAATGCCTCAATGAACCCCTCGGGATGTCCTGACGGGAGCCGCGAGGCACGGGCGGCAGCCGGGCTCCGTTGCGCCACATAGGGGTTTCCCCGCCTGTAGACATGCACGGGCCCGTCCGGCTCCTTCACATGCAGGAAGTTCGGATGCTCCTGGTGCCATTCCAGGCTTTCCTTCGTCCCGTAGATCCAGATGGCGATGTTGTTCTCTTCACCGATTGCGATCTGACTGATATGAAGGATCCCCTTTGCACCGTTCTCAAAGCGGAGAAGGCAGTTTGCATCGTCGTCCACCCGGCGCCCCTTCACGAACGAGGTGATGTCCGCACAGACGTGCGTGATCTTGAGGCCGGTGATGTATTCCGAGAGGTTCTCGCAATGCGTCCCTATGTCACCCAGTGCTCCGGCGGCACCACTCCGGGCCGGGTCCGTCCGCCAGAGTGCCTGCAGGCTCCCTGTATTCTCCAGCGGCGTGGCAAGCCACCCCTGCGGATACTGGAGAACGATTTTTCTGATTTCCCCCAGGTCCCCACCACGGACCATGTCCCGGGCGAGTTTCACCATCGGGTAGCCCGTGTAGTTATGCATGAGGCCGAAGACCTTCCCCGAAGATTTGACCAGTTTCCGAAGCTCGCGCGCCTCACCGACATTTATTGTCATCGGTTTTTCGCACATCACGTGGAGACCGGATGCGAGAAGTGTTTTTGCAATCGGAAAGTGTGAGTCGTTGGGCGTGACGACGGCAACGAAGTCCACCCGTTGCTCCTCCGGCAGCCGGCGCTCCCTCTCAGCCAGCTCTTCGTAGCTGCTATAGGTCCGTGCCGGATCCAGGAGGAGCTTGCGCCCTGTTTCTTCGGATTTCCTCCTGTCGCGGCTGAAATTCCCCGCCACGATTTCGATCCCGCCGTCCATGCGTGCGGCCTTGCGATGCACTTCACCGATGAACGCACCGGGCCCTCCCCCTACCATGGCCATGTGCAGCGTCCGTTCCAGTTGCATGGATCCTCCGGGAAATCTCGTGTCAGGGGGTGTGGCGAAACAGTTTGTCCAAAATCAGGCAAGGATAACAGAAATGTGCGGCGGCACAGGTAAGTTACAAAGAGCCACGCATGGGGAAAAGTACGACATCAGGGGTGAATAGTCAAACTCGCGATCCCCCGTGCCAGGCTTGATACGCTGTCCCCCGACACGCTCGTGACGGTTCATCGGGAGCTGATCGGTATCCCGCCCGTTTTCCGGCGACCAATCGGTTGGCGTCGCAGTACTTGTCCGGATTCCGCGCTACGGCCTGACCTGCACGCGCACTGTTCCCCTGATATCCTTCGAGGATGAACCGATTTGCAGCTCGTACACCCCCGGGACTACTTCATAGCGATTCTTCCTGTCGTTGTAGATCCGGAGATCCTTTGCGGCGACAGGGATCTCGACAGACCGTTTCTCCCCGCTCTTCACATGCGTCCGCAGAAAGCCCTTCAGGCTCTTGATCGGGTCTCCGCTCCTTCCGGCGGGGTGCCTGACGTACACCTGCACAACCTCATCCCCGTCGAATTTCCCCGTGTTTGAAAGTGAAAGCGTGACACGTATCGTGTCGATCGCGCGCACCGTGCCGCCGCGGACCCGCACATCGCCGTAGACGAAACTGGTGTAGCTGAGCCCGTAGCCAAACGGGTAAAGCGGCTCTCCCGTGAAATACCGGTAGGTTCGTCCTTCCATACTGTAGCTCTCGAACGACGGGAGGTCCTTTATCGACTTGTAGAAGGTCACGGGGAGGCGCCCGGCCGGGTTGTAATCACCGAAGAGGACATCCGCCACCGCGTTCCCTCCCTGTTGGCCGGGATACCACGCATCGATGATCGCAGGAATCTCCTCGTTTTCCCGGTTGAGTGCGAGCGCGCTCCCGTTTGTGAGGACGAGCGCCAGCGGCTTCCCGAGCCCGGCGAGAGCATTAAGAAGTTTCTCCTGCGTTGCGGGGAGGACGATGTCTGTCCGATCGCCGCCAAGGAATCCTTCGAGCTTCACCCCCATCTCTTCCCCCTCAAGCTGCGGGGAGATCCCCATCACGGCGATAATCTGATCCGCATCCCGCGCAATTGCCATCGCCTCCGTGCCCGGGTCAATCAACGGCAGGCTCCATCCCAATGCCGCGACGGCATCCCCGCCATTCTGGTAGTACTCCATCCGGATGTCGTACTCTTTCCCTGCCTTCAGGTCGATGGCCCGCGACACGGCATGTGCACCATTGTCATTCCAGTCCTCAACCAGCAGCACGCTGTCGATGTAGAGACGGACTCCGTCATCGACTGTGGCGCCGATAACGTACCGTGCCGAGACCTCCGGCACGAGCTTCCCGGTCCACCGGACGGAGTAGCGCTCCGTGGGGAACCCCGGGGCAGGCCTGTCGGTCCCCCACTGAAAGTCCACGTTCCCGTCCACCCGCACGAAAGCCGGGGCCCCCTTCAACTCCATGTTGGTGAAGTATTCCCCCGTGAGCCCTTCCCTGCCTGAAGGTCCCGACATTGTCCTGAGGCAATGCGCGGGAATCGGATCGAGGTGGACAAGCCCTGCAGCAAGGTCGCACCCGCGGGAGTACGTCACCTTTGTTCCCGGGCCCACCTTTTCCCGGATCCCCCGGAGGATGGTAACCGGGTGCGAGGGGGTCCCGTTGTAATTGCCCACAAGCACGTCCAGGTCGTCCGCGGTCGGTCCCACGACCGCGATGGATCTGATCTGTTTGCTCAGAGGGAGGGCTCCCTTCGCGTTCCTGAGGAGGACGATGCTCTCCCTGGCAACCCGCAGTGCCAGCGCACTGTGTTCCGGCGAGTCATTTTCCGAGATTGGGATGCGGGTATACGGAACCATCGATGGCGGGTCGAACATCCCGAGCTTGAACCGCGCGGTCATCAGGCGCGTCACCGAGAGATCGATCTCTTTCCCGGTGATCAGCCCCCTGTCGACCGCATCGCCAAGTGATTCGTATTCACCGCCGCACGACAGATCGCATCCGGCCTTGACGGCAAGGGCCGAGGCCTCCGCGGCATCGTGCGCGTATTTATGTCCGGCATGGATATCGGTGATCGCCCCGCAGTCAGACACGACGTATCCTTTGAAGTTCCACGTCTTTCTCAAAAGGTCGCCGAGGAGGAGCTGGCTCGCGCAGCAGGGCGTACCATCGAATCTGTTGTATGCTCCCATGATCGACCAGGCCCCCCCTTCCGTGATACAGGCCTCAAATGCCGGGAGGTACGTCTCATAAAGATCACGCGTGCGCGTCCGTGCGTCGAACATGTGCCTGAGCGGCTCCGGGCCGCTGTGGACCGCGTAGTGTTTCGGGGTCGAGATGACCTTGAAGTACTTCGGATCGTCCCCCTGGAGTCCCTTCACGAACGCGACTCCCACCCTTGATGTGAGAAATGGATCCTCGCCGTATGTCTCCTGGCCCCGCCCCCACCTGGGGTCCCTGAAAATGTTGATGTTGGGAGACCAGAAGTCGAGTCCCGGAAAGAATTCCCCCTTGTTCTGCCTGACGGCCTCATGGTGTTTGGCCCGGGCTTCGGTCCCGATCACATCGGCCTCTTCATGGATGAGCCGGGGGTCCCACGTGGCCGCCATGCCGATTGCCTGCGGAAAGACCGTGGCAAACCCGGCCCTCGCGACACCGTGAAGCGCTTCGCTCCACCAGTCGTACTCCGGGACCCCAAGACGTTGAATGGCGGGGGCGTGGTTCTGCATCTGGCCTATTTTTTCGCTGAGCGTCATCCTCGATACGAGATCCCTGACCCGCTGCTCCAGCGGGATTGACGGGTCCTGGAATGGGAGTGGTCCCTGGGCGTGAAGGCAGGTGGAGAGGGGAATCAGAATGGTGATCGCAAGGAAGAGGAATCTCGGGTGTCGAATCATCGGGGTCTCCGACATGATTTGAATGAAGGGATGAACGGCGGGACCGCAATCCTGGTAGCCGGCGCCGGGAGACGGTCAACGCGGGAATGAACGCGCGGGCTCAATCGTGCGAAAAGGCCGCACGACTGATCAAACTATCTCTGTGACGAGACACTCCATCCCGGGTGAGGGAATGATCTGCTTCTGCAGTTCCAATTCCAGTTCCTGCAACTGCATCCGGATGATCTCCCGGTACCGCTCGGTCTCTTTCACCATCCTGGGGACAAGGGACCGGTAGTACTCGATCCCCTCCTGGAGGTTCCCCCGAAACGTCGTCAGATACCTCTGCTCGTTCGCCGTCAACGATCCCAGCTTTTTTCCGATCTCGTTCTTCAGGTAATCGACGTAGAGCCGCAGTTCGTTGATGAACAGGTTCGGCCGGTCGGAGGCGGTCATCAATTGTATCCGCCCGTAAATGTGACCCACCATATCCTCCAGCGTGGCAATGCGGGAGAAATATGCAAGGTTGGGACCCGGACAGACCGCAACTGCAGGACAGGCGCGTGTGTCTTCCGTCCCGTCGCCAAGACCTGGTGACAGGGCAAGACCCTCACAGAGGCAGGCTTTATCCACAACCTTGCGGATCCGGCGCTCGATATCCTCCGCCGGCAGATCCAGGCCCTGAATCTGCTCGATCTTCAGCGCCTGGTACTGTCGCGACGCTGTGCAAATCGGCTCCTTCGTGAACTCGGTGTTGGAAACGAGATACTTTTTTATGCAGGGACTTCCGGGCCTTCCTTCATCCACACGCCGGCGTATCAGCTCTTCACTCGATGTACCCCGGAGATTGTTGAAAGCGATGCCAAGCGGGGATGCATCGCTGATGTAGAAATCTTCTTTGCCGGCCGCAGCGAGCCTGGCCCTGGTCTGCTCTTCGACGTTTGTCGCCTCGGGAACGAGGAGGAACGGGGATCCCCATCCCGTGCCGTCCATCTCGTAGAACTCACGGAGAAATTCATCCTCCGCAGCCGTCCCGATTCCTCCCTGGACCGTGATGCGCACCGGCCTGGGCTCCACCGGTGCGTTCCGCCCTCTCTCCCGCAGCGCGGTGCAGTAGAGCGCGTGCAATTCGCTGGTGAGCGCATTCCGTCCCTCCTTGAATTCCTGCAAAATGGGGCCCAGCAAAACGCCCTCTGTCGCAAAGGCGTGCCCGCCGCAATTCAGGCCTGATTCAATGCGAATCTCAGAAATCCATATCCCCTTTTTTGCCAGGATTCTTCCCTGGAGCAATGCGGACCGGTAGTCACTGACTTTGAGGGTCACTCTCTTCACCGATGTGCCGTCCGGCCCCGGAAGAAACTCCGGGCAACGCCCCATGTAGTTGAACAGACGCGGATTGAGGCCCGCGGAGAGGACGACGGACGAATTGAGTTCGCTGCGCACGAAGCCGCGGAGAGCGGCAACGGCATCTGATGAGTCCGGGAGCGGTTCCGATCCGGGCGAGGGGCGGTTGACCTTGTCCAGTTTCGTCATGATGTTCACATCGATTGCGCCCGGGACAATCAGGGCCCGGAGTTCGTTTTCGAGTTTCGCACGATGATGCGCGTCGCGGGCGTCCGTAAGTCGACGGTACAGTGCTTTCAAGGGAGAGCGCTCGGCAAGCATTTCGAAGTACTTCACGATGTCGCTCCCCCTCTCGAACGGAGAGGCCGCGAGCTTCGCCCTCTGTTCGCGGACGATCTGGTTGACGAGATTGAGGTAGGCGGTGATCCTCCGGGCACGGTGATCTTCCTGTTTCTGATCGATGGCCGTGTACGGCTTGCCGTGAAGATTCGAGTAGTGCTCCCGCATCCGCTCGATGAGAATGTCGTCGACGATGGATATTACCGAGGCGATGCCATACCGCGCAACCCGCAGAGGAGTGTCCACGGAGAATGCGAGTCCGAGAACCGGAATGTGAAACGAGTGAACGCTCTGATTCTGCACGTGCAGTGCTCCGGGTGCTATTCAGACAAGTTGGGGTCGATGGCCCGCCCCTCTGCCCACGACGGATCCTTCCTCGACAGCCTCGTTTCTACAAATCTTCAAATGCCTCGTAATATACTAAGTTTTTACTACACTTTCACAAAATCCGGGTGCAATCAGAGGCATTTCTCCCCCTTTAGGCACCGTTTCATTTCCCTCGTGTGATCGATGTTTGCGTCCCACCGGTCACGCGGTGATTCAGCAGGCACCACAAGAACGAAATCGGCCTCTCGACTGTTGCCTCGATAGTGGGTACGTGCGTATCTTCCCCTTGATCGGTCCAGGACGGGCGGAATCCCGGTGGCACCCAACAGTGAGGAAACTGCTTTGACGAAAACGTCCCTTCTTTCACTCAGCGCGTTTATGCTGACGATGATTCCGCCTGTCACGTTATCCCAGATACACTTCACGGCGACCCTGAACGGAGGACAGGAAGTGCCGCCGGTGGTTACTCCGGCAACAGGGAGCGGCTCGTTCGAGTTGAGCGGGGATCTCACAGAGCTCAGGTACTTTGTGTCGTATCAGGGAATGACTGCGAGCGATGTGGGTCTTCATGGGGGCGCGACCGGGGCAAACGGCACGCTCATCAGAGGTCTGACATCGCCCACGTCGGCATCCGGGACATTCAGCGGCGTCTGGAAGAGCGACGACGCCGTGCCGCTGACGCCTGCTTCCGTGGATTCACTCCTGACCGGGAGGATGTACATCGAGCTGAACAGCGCCGATCCGCACGTCACAGGTGGGATCCGCGGGCAACTCGGTCTTTCAACCTCGCTTCATTTCGAAGCCGTCTTTGAAGGCGCCCAGGAGAATCCTCCCGTTCCGACAACCGCCGGTGGGACCGGCGTGTTCGTGCTGGATAAAACAAGGACACAACTTGATTACTGGGTCACGTACCGTGGCCTCACCGGCACTTTGAGCTCCGCGGGTGACATCCGCGCGGCCGCTGCTCACACAACCGGCCCCGAAGTGCGCACGATTGCCTCTGCAGGAGGTCCTCCCTCGGCGACAATCATAGGATCGTGGAAATCAACAGACGTTCAGCCATTGACCGGTGCAATCGTCGATTCGCTCATCGGCGGCAGGATCTATTCCAATTTCTCGACCGCCGCAAATCCTGGAGGGGAGATTCGCGGCCAGCTCGTCCTGAGGGCCGGCATGGGGTTTGTCGCTTTCCTGGACAGCGCCGGGGAGAATCCGGCGACGACGACACACGCTTCCGGCACAGGTTCTTTTGTCCTGAACGACGCACGCAACCAACTGACGTACAATCTGACGTACATCGGGCTTTCGGGTAATATCTCCGGAGGTGGCCATATTCATCTGGGGGAATCCGGAAACACCGGGGTGATTGTTAAAACCCTCGCACCGGACGGCGGGATGGCGGAAGGAACGATTTCGGGGATCTGGAGCGGGACTGACGTGACGCAGAACTTCTCGCCGGCGCTGGCGGAATCACTTATCAGCGGCAAGCTTTATACAGATCTTCACACAGCGTCAAACGGAGGGGGCGAGATTCGCGGCCAGGTCAACCTCACCACCGGCGTTGGCTTTACGTCGCAATTGTCAGCCAAAGAAAACGTGCCCCCGACTGTCCTGAGCAATGCGACAGGCACTGCGTCCGTGATCCTCAGTCCTGACCGTCAAAGAATATCGTACAACCTCACCTATCTCGGCATCAGCGACGGCATTTCAGCGTCCGGGGGACATTTTCATGCAGGCGCAAGGGGCCTCAGTGGAGAACTCCTGAAGTTGATTGTTCCCCCGTTTGCCCCCAATGCTTACACCGTTGTCGGCGAGTGGAGTACCTCTGATGCCGGATCGCAGCCGCTCACCTCAGCGATCGTTGACTCTCTCATCGCCGGACATATCTACATAAACCTTCATAGCGGAGCGTATATCGGTGGCGAGATCCGCGGACAGGTGTCGCGCGATTTCGACGTGCTGACCTCGATTCGAGAACTGCCCCCGATGGCCCCCGGGGAGTTCCGTCTCGAGCAAAACTATCCCAATCCGTTCAACCCGAGCACCACAATCCGATTTCAGGTTCCGCACGCCTCAAACGTGAGTCTTGTCATTTACAACGCCCTTGGACAGAAGGTAGCGACGCTCTTTCAGGGAGAGAAGGCCGCCGGCATATTTTCAGTGAAGTTCAGCGCATCTGATCTTGGCAGCGGCGTCTACTTTTGCAGGCTTCAGGCCGGGGAGCTTGTGCAGACGAAGAAAGTGCTCCTCGTGAAATAGGCGCCAGGTTGACCACGCCGTGGAGATGCTCGGGCTGGAGATGGCTATACAGTTCGGTTACAATAGGTGATGGGTGACCCAGGAAAGGGACCAGCAATGTCACACCATCTGCATCCCCCACATCGACTATTGTCGTCGGAGCGAGTCTGATTGTTGGGTCTTTTTGGTTTTGCAATAGAACAAGTATTCACTTCACTGGGTAGTTATTATTTCTTGCCGCAGGCAGTTTATTCTGGACAAGTCTGATGTCGCAACCGGGTTCACTTGGAAACATGACACTGGAATTGGGTTTCAGGTGGATCTTCCCGCACTTCTGTGCGCAAGGTAGTCATAGATGGCCGAAAAATCTTCTTCGCCGTGGCCTTCGCGAATTGCGAAGTGGTAGATTTCCTTTGCAACGTTCGTTACGGGCATGGGCACACCGGTTTCGTAACCACTTACTGTGGCGAGTTGGAGATCTTTCTGCAACCACTGCAAAGGGAAATCCGCGTGTTTAAAATCTCCGTTTTCGATCCGCTCCCGCTTGACCGAAAGGAACGGGGCAGCCGCCGGCCCGCTCAACAAAGCCTCAAACAATGATTCACGTGAGAGACCGAGAGATTCACCGAGGACCAGCCCTTCGGCAAAAGCGGCCATCACCGTTCCCAGCAATTGGTTCATCACTATTTTCAGAGATGCGCCCATCCCTTGTCCGCCGCAGTGAATGATCTTGCTCCCGATGCATGCCAACAGTGGCCGGCAGGCTTCCAAATCGCCCGCCTCACCTCCCACCAGAAAAGTGAGTTTTGCCGCCGCCGCCATGTCCTTGGAGCCACTGACCGGGGCACCGAGGAATCGAATGCCATGCGCCTGGGACTCCGCGGCCATTTTCCTGGAGAACGACGGGTTGACGGTGCTGCAGTCAATCCACATTCGGCCCGGTGCCAATCCTGAAAGAAATCCGGCCTGGCCCATCGATGCTTCCTCAACGGCTGCAGGATGCGCCAGCATTGTAAAGACTACCTCCACTTGTGACGCCAATTCGGCCGGGGAATCGGCCCACCGCACGCCTTCAGCCAACAAGGGCTCCGCCTTCTCTCGTGTACGGTTGAAGACGACCATGGAGTGGCCGCCTTTTTGCAGGTTTGCCGCCATGCGACTGCCCATGATGCCCAGACCGATGAACCCGATGGTCATTTGCCCCCCCTGGCGAGTTCGTTGACCGATTCAATCTCCGTGAGGTCCGATTCTGTGAGATGAACATCCACCGCAACGACCATATCGTCCACCTGCTCCGGCTTCCGTGCGCCGACGATCGCAGCAGTCACTGCCGGGTGCCGCAGTGTCCAGGCAATCGCGACCGCACCAGGGGAACAGGAATGCCGTTCGCCAACCGCGCGCAACCGTTCGACCACGGCCAGATTGGCCGACAACCACGGCTCATTGAATTCAGGACTGCGTTTGCGCCAATCATCAGCGGGCATCTTGGCAATACGTTCCCGTGTCATGGCACCGGTCAACAGCCCGGAGGCCATGGGTGAATAAACGATCGTGCCGATTTCTGACTGTTGGCAAAACGGCAGAATCTCCGGCCCCACTTCCGGATGAACCAGCGAGTAAGGTGGCTGCAAAGAGGTGATCGGTGCAATAGCCTGCGCCCGCTCCATCTGTTCGACATTGAAATTTGAAACGCCGATCCAACGCGCCTTGCCTTCACGCCGCAACTGCGCCATCGTGCTCCACCCTTCTTCCAGTTCGTTCACATCGTCCACCGGCCAATGGATTTGGTAGAGGTCAATAGTGTCCACCTTGAGCCGCCGCAGACTCTCCTCGCATTCCTGCCGGATGGAGGCAGCGGTTAAGTCGTGACGAGTCTGGCCTTGCGCGTCCCAACGGAGACCGCATTTGGTGAAGACATGCGGCTGCGGTCCGTGCCATGTCGCGAGCGCCCGAGAGACAATCTCTTCCGAGTGCCCCACGCCATACACCGCCGCCGTGTCAATCCAGTTCACGCCCAACTCCAGCGCGCGGTGAATCGCGGCGACGGAGTCGCTATCGTTTTGTTGTCCCCAGGCGAATTGCCAGCCCGCCCCCCCAATGGCCCAGGACCCGTAACCCACGGCTGTGATGGACAGATCTGAATTTCCAAGCCGTTTTGTTTTCATGTGCCCGGATGTTGTTGTTTCCATGATTCGTGAATACTGATAAACGTTGTGTTGACCACTTCTCGATCTTACAGCGGATCGATCCGAACAAGCGGTTGGCCCGCAGCGTGGCTCAGTGCAGTTTCTGTCTCCGACCGGGCTTGCGCAAAATCCCGTTGGCCACACCGTGCTGGCCACACAGCGGTTCGCTGGTATCGAAACGATCCCGCTGATACCAATGAAGCCCCTTTCCACCTTCAGAAGAGGCCTGTTCAAATGAACGTGTCTTCAATGTACTCCGCCTGTCGCGGATTGTCAATTCCATCTTTGGATCTCAAGAATCGTAACCTGGCGGGAATAAGTGTGTTACCATAAATCAGGAGGATTATAGAATGGCCAAAGGTGACGATATTCAGGAGAGGCTTGTGCTTCTCGGAGTTTCGTTGCTCCACATATGCGACAAACTGCCCGAATCAAAGACCTCGGGACATATTGCCTCGCAGTTGCTCCGGAGCGGAACCTCCCCGGCTTCGAACTACGCCGAGGCGCGCGGGGCGGAGAGCGACAACGACTTTGTGCATAAACTCAAAGTAGTTCTGAAGGAGCTGAATGAGTGCCTCGTGTGGCTGGCACTCATTGAACGGGGGAACCTGCTTTCAGGCGATTCCCTGAAGATAGCTCAGGAAGATTGCACGGTGGTCTGCAGAATCATCGCAGCCAGCATCAACACGGTGAAAGGGCGGATGAAAAAGGAGGCGGGATAGACGGCTGGATCTACAGGGTTAATTGAAGATTGAGAATTGAAACTCGAGAATCGAAAATTCATTTACAATCCTCGATCCTCAATTTTCCATTTTCAATCTTCGTGCACCCACCAGGACTCGAACCTGGAACCCACTGATTAAGAGTCAGTTGCTCTACCAATTGAGCCATGGGTGCGGAGATCGTGCCTCACGACCCCCTACTTCGGGGGTGTCGCGGGGACCGGCGAAGGGTTCGACTGCTCCGGCATGGTCACGGGGGCCTCGGCCGGCGGAAGCTGCGGTGTTACGGCAGTTCTTCCGCCCTTGGAAAGGACGCTTTCGACATTCCCGGAGCTCCTTGAAGGAAGGAAAAACACGTTGATCACGAGACTGAGAACGATGAACGCTGCGGCCAGCACCTGCGTGCCTCGGATGAGGAAGTCAGCGGTCCTCCGTACTCCAAAGACCATACCAACATTCCCCCCGCCGAATGTCCCGGCGAGCCCCCCTCCTTTGCTGGATTGCATCAGTATGACGACGATCAGAAGAAGACAGATGATGATTTCAAGCGACATCAATAATGTAAACATGGACGCACTCGCTGTGGAAGATACTCAATAATCGTTCTAAGATACGAAAAGATGCATAGTGAAGCAATAGTCCGCTAGATATTGTATCCCCAGGCCCTCAACTTTTCGGCAGTGAGCGGCTCGGGGACGGAAGCGCCTTTCTCCGACGTAACGAGTCTTTCGATGTATTTCCCTATGACGTCAAACTCCAGGTTTACCCGCATTCCCTTCCTGGCGTGAGAGAGCGTGGTTTTGCTGAGCGTGTGGGGTATGACAGCAACCGTAAACTCGTTCCCCCCCGCGGAGGCGACCGTGAGGCTGACACCATCGACGGCGATCGACCCGACAGGAATCACGTACTTCGCGAAGGGAGCCGGAAACGTGATGGTCACCAGATGACTGCTCTCTTTCACTTCGACGCCTGCAATCGTACCGACGCAGTCGACGTGACCGAGCACGAGGTGCCCCCCCAATCGTTCGTTCAGCCTGACCGGAAGTTCGAGGTTCACTTCAGTTCCCGCGCCGAACTCGCCGAGCGTCGTTTTGCTCAGGGTCTCCTCGACTGCCTGGACCGTGAATGTCCGTGTCGATTTGGCGATCACGGTCAGACACGCCCCGTTCAGCGAGATGCTGTCGTTCACGCGCAGCTCCGACGATGAAGCAGGCGCCTCCACCGTCATGCGAACTCCCCCTCCTTCACAAATGACGCCGCTCACGCGGCCGATCTCGCCTATGATACCGGTAAACACTACGGTCATCTCCCCTGTCTGAACTGCGTTGTGAAAAGCACGTCCTTCCCAACGCGGCGGGTCTGGAACCCCGTGAAGCGTACGAAAGGCGATTTCCGCCGTCTCCCGCTCCCGAATACCGGGACCCCGGCGCCGAGCATCAACGGCGTGACGAATATGCTCAACTCGTCGGCAAGCCCCTCTCCCAGGAACTGTGTGAAAATGCTGCTCCCTCCTTCCACGAGCACGGATCCGACGGAGAACCTGTACAGCGCCGCGAGAACTTCACGGAGTCCCAGCACCCCCTTCGGGGCGGGAAAGCGGAGCACGAGAATCCCCCTTGCTTCGAGCCGCTGCACCTTGCTCTTTGCGGCTGCCGCGGCACGCTCGGAGACGCAGAGGAAAACGCCCCGACCTCTGTCACGCCGCAGGACGCTTGCATGCTCGGGGATCGACAGGCGTCCGTCTATCACCACCACATGCGGATCGTGTCCCCGGGAATGCCGGACAGTGAGGTGGGGGTTGTCGGCATGCACGGTGCCGGCCCCCACGAGCACCGCGTCGTGCTCCGCGCGCCATCTGTGCACCAGCCGGAGCGAGGGGCTCGAGGTGAGATACCTGGGGGCCCGCTCTCCCCCTATGAATCCGTCGATGCTCTGGGCAATCTTCACATGGACGTACGGCATCGCCCGGGCGATATGCTTCAGGAAGAACCTGTTCAACTGCCTTGCTTCAGCCTCGAGAAGACCGCACGACACGCGTATCCCGGCCCCACGCAGCGCCCGTATTCCTCTTCCCGCGACAAGCGGGTTGGGGTCCTTCATTGCGATCACCACGGACCCGATCCCGGAGGCGATGATCCTCTCCGTGCATGGTGGGGTCTTGCCGTAGTGTGCACACGGTTCCAGGTTGACGAACAGGGTGGTCCCTGCGAGATTGCCCCGGGCCAACCGGAGGCAATCGACCTCCGCGTGCGGGCCACCGAACCGACGGTGCCAGCCGCGGGCAATGATCCTGTTCCCGCGGACGAGAACCGCCCCCACGAGTGGGTTCGGGCTCACGCGTCCTTTCCCCCGAGATGCGAGCTTCATGCATTCCCGCATGAAACGTTCATCCGGCGCGACGGCGGCCCTGGCATGTCCCGGCTTGAGCGGGCTCATTGCTCAGCGCCTGAGCGAGAACATGAACCTGCTTCCTTTGCCAACGATGCTCTCCACCCGGATTGTCCCTCCGTGGGCTTCGACGATATGCTTCACGATCGCAAGCCCCAGCCCTGTCCCCCCGACATCCCGGGAGCGGTCTTTGTCAACACGGTAGAACCGCTCGAAGATCCGTCCGAGATGCTGTCCGGGGATCCCGCTCCCGGTATCCGCCACCTCCACGCAGACCGCGTCCGTCCCCTCGCGCTTCGCGCTGACCGTGATTGATCCGCCGTCTTCCGTGTACTTGATGGCGTTGTCGAGGAGGTTGATCATAACCTGCTTCAGTCGTTCCCTGTCGGCATACACCTTGTCATCCGTGCATTCTCCCGTGGCCAGCGTCAGTCTGAGGTTTTTTTTTGCAGCCGCGGGGGCCATCTCGTCGCTCACCTCCCGCAGGAGGTCCGCCAGGGGCATGAAGCGGAAGCTCATCTTCATCTCACCGGATTCAATCCGGGAGATCTCGATGAGATCGTTGAGCAGGGCGTTGAGCCGTCCGGCATGTTTGTGCGCTTTCTCCAGGAATTCCCTGTTGACCGCCGGATCATCCACCGCACCGTCGAGGAGCGTCTCGAGGAATCCCTGAAGCGAGAAAATCGGCGTGCGCAGTTCGTGAGAGACGTTCCCCAGGAACTCGCTTCTTACCCGCTCGAGCTTCTTCAACTGGGTGATGTCATTTCCAAGTTTTCCCGCCATGTCATTGATTGAGGAGGCGAGTGTCCCGATCTCATCCCTGGTCGTCACCGGGATTCGGCGCGAGAGCTCCCCTTCACGGATCGCGCGCGCGGCACTGGCGATCTCCAGTATGGGTCTCGTGATCCGCCTCGAGGCGCGGGAACTCACAACGGCGATGATGATGACGGAGAGGAGGCCGATTGCCCAGATGATGATCTGGACCTGGCGGTCGAGCGCCTGTATGTCGCTGAACGGGCGGGCGACGCGGACGTACAGAGTGTCGCTTCCGTGAAGGGTCTCCTGTACCACCATCGTCGCGGCGTACAGGAATTCTTCATGCACCGTGGCGCTTTCCCGCCGGTTCAGACCGAATGTGCCGGACCGGCTTCCCTCGATCTCGGGGCGATGGAGATGGTTTTCCACCGTCGGGAGAGAATCAGCGGGGATCTCGGAGTCGAGCAAAACCACGCCGTCCGCGCGAATGAAGGTCAGTCGGAGGTTGAGCGACCGCGCCATCCGGCGGATCGTCGTCTCGTGGTTCGCCAGAGAATCCGCCGGGAATTCCCCGCCGCGCACAAGGGCCGCAACCGCCTCCACGTGCGCGCAGAGTGCCGATTCGGCGCGGCGATCGAGGTAGCTCTTTATTTGCCACGAGGAGAATAGGCTGAAGACCGCCACTCCGGTGACGGTCAGTCCGATGTACGTGGCGAGGAGCTTCGCGCGGAGTGTCACGTGCTCACTCCTTAAATTTGTACCCGACGCCCTTGATCGTCTCGATTGAGGAGGCATCCTCGCCGAGTTTTTCCCGGATCTTCCGGATATGGACGTCAATCGTACGGTCGATAACCACCACATCGGATCCCCAGATCGACTGCAGGAGCATCTCCCGCGAGAAGACTTTGCCCGGACTGGAAGCGAGGAGCGCGAGGAGCTCGAATTCCTTCCGGGGGAAGAATACCTCTTTTTTGCCGATCCGTACGGTAAACGAGGTGCGGCTGATTTCCAGGCGACCCGCTCTGATCACCGGGGGCTCCGCGACCTCGTCCTGGGAGAGACCCGACCTCCGGAGGACCGCCTTCACGCGGGCAACCAGCTTCCTGGGGCTGATGGGCTTCTGGATGTAGTCGTCGGCGCCCAGCTCGAGCCCGACCACTTCATCCACCTCGCTGGAGCTTGCCGTCAGAAAAAGGACGGGGACAGAGGAAGTCCGGGGATCGCTCTTGAGTTTCTTGCAGGTCTCGAACCCGTCGAGCACGGGCATCATGACATCGAGAATGACGAGATCCGGGGGTGTCGAGGCCTTTTCGAGCGCCTCCTTGCCGTTGTAGGCGGAGACGACCTCGTAGCCTTCTTTGGCAAGGTTGTACCTGAGCAGATCAACAATATCCCGCTCGTCATCGACAACGAGGATTCTTTTTTTCACGTGAGGTCAGGGAAACAGGACTTCTTTGCCGGTCCTGGCTGATTTGTACACGGCGTCGACGGTTTTCATGCGCTGCACGGCCTCTTCGGCCGTCGAGATCACGGGGTGGATATTGCGCACGGCACCCAGGAAATGCTTCAGTTCGTTTTCGTACGACTGCTTGAACAGGTGCTGGGGCGGTTCCATTCTGGCCGGCGCCAGGTTGACCAGGCTGCCGTGAAGTTCCTTGTTCACCCGCAGCGGGTTGAGGCTCGCGGTACCCTCGGATCCGAACAGGTAGTAGTAGTACACATCGTCATCGATGATCATCGACCAGCTCACCTCGATGTTGACGAGCGAGCCGGTTTTCAGTGCGATGGTCACCAGGGAGGTGTCTTCGACCTGCTTCGTTTTGTGATGGAAATTCGTGGCGCTCACGCGACGCACGTCCGGGTATCCCATGAGCCACAGGGCGAGGTCGAGCATGACGATCCCGAGGTCGATGAAGACCCCTCCTCCCGACTTTTCCTTCTGCGTCACCCAGGGGCTGACCGAACTCCGTCTCCTGAGCCACGCGGTCTTGGCGTAGAAGAGTTTTCCGAGTTCCTTCGATTCGATGAAACTTTTCAGCAGCATCGTGTCGGGACGAAACCGGTGATTCATGCCGACCATGAGATGCCGCTTCATCGCCTTCGCCGCCTCGCACATCTCCACCGCTTCGTCGTACCGCCTGGCGATGGGTTTCTCCACAAGGACGTCGCACCCCGCCTTCAGGGAGGAAAGCGCGGCCTCCCTGTGGGCGTCTGTCGATGTTGCCACGATGACGCAATCCAGGCCCTCGTTGGCGAGCATCTGTTCGGCATCGGCGTACGTCCTTTTGACGCCGAATTTCTCCCCGACGAGTTTCGCGCGCGACCGGTCACGGTCGCACACGGCGACAATTTCCGCGTCCGGCAGTTGCGAAAGTATGGGGAGGTGAACGACCTGCGCCACCCAGCCGAGCCCGATCACCCCGATCTTCACCTTGTCCATGGTTGAACCGGCGGCGTCATGACGTAATCCTCCGGGCGCCCGCAAGGAATGCCGTAACAGAACGGGCGACCCCCGCGGGGTCGAGGCCGAGTTCGGCCTGGAGTTCCTGGGGCGTTCCGTGATCGATGAACCGATCCGGTATCCCCAGGGAAAGAAGACGGACGCCGGTGATCCCCTCAGAGGCAAGGAATTCCGCCACCGCACTTCCGAAACCCCCTATCACAACGTTGTCCTCGAGCGTGACAAGGCGCGGGATGCGCAGTGCGACTCCCCGAAGGAGGTCACTGTCAAGGGGCTTGACGAACCGCATGTTGACAACCTCGGCCGTGATCCCCTCGTGTGATAGCAATTCCGCTGCGTTGATTGCAACGTTCGTCATCGTCCCGATTGCAAGCAACGCGACGTCGGTCCCGGTGCGCAGCGTCTCCCCTTTCCCGAACGGGATCAGGTCGAACCCTTCCTTCATCGGAACCCCCATGCCGTTCCCGCGGGGATACCGGAGGGCGATGGGACCGCCTTCGTACTGAACTGCCGTGTAGAGCATGTCGCGGAGTTCGCTCTCATCCTTCGGGGCCATGATCGCCATGCCGGGAATCATCCGGAGGTAGCTGAGATCGAACACGCCGTGATGCGTGGGCCCGTCCGCACCGACGAGACCCCCCCTGTCGAGCGCAAAGACAACATGGAGGTGCTGCAGGGATACGTCGTGGATGAGCTGGTCGAACGCCCTCTGGAGGAACGTCGAATATATCGCGACTATCGGGACGGCTCCCTGCGTTGCGAGGCCTGCCGCGAAGGTCACACCGTGCTGTTCGGCGATCCCCACGTCATAGAATCGCTCAGGCATCTCCTTCTGAAGCTGATCCAGCCCCGTCCCGTCGGGCATCGCCGCGGTGAGCGCAACGATTTTCGGGTTCGTCCTGGCCAGCTGGAGCACGGCGGTGCCGAAGACCTTGGTGTAGGAGGGAGCGGACTCGGCCTTCTTCGGAGAGACCCCGGTCACCTTGTCAAAGGGGGTCACGCCGTGAAGCCTCTGCACGTCCACTTCCGCGGGTCTGTAGCCCTTCCCCTTCTGCGTTATCGTATGGACGAGTATCGGGCCGTTGTACCCTTTTACTTCCTGGAATATCCTGACAAGCTGGGCGATATTGTGGCCGTTGATCGGACCGAAGTAGCGAAAGCCGAGCGCTTCAAAAAGCATCCCGGGGGTCACGATGACCTTGATCCCTTCTTCCACGCGGGCGGCGACACGGCGAAGCCGGTCGCCCCACACA
>PMJR01000149.1 GCA_003158475.1 Ignavibacteriota bacterium
GATGGACTTCGCGGACTGGTGGGATGCATGGCCTGGACAATTCGACCCCTTTATGAGCCCGCTGGAGACCTATCGTGCGGGGTGCATGCCATGGCGCGAGACGATCGACCAAAAGGCCCCCAGAATGGTCATCCGCTCGAACATGCAGCCCGTTGATCACTCGTACGGGATTGTGGATATTTGCCGGATATCTGAGGATGCTGATCAGGGGTATGAGGATCCGGGGTCGTCCCTTGCAGGAAGGGAATTCACAGGGCTATTCACCGAGACAGTCCTGGGCTCGGCGAACCGGTTTTTTTACAACGGCCGTGTGTTTTGGAACGATGCCGACGGCTTTCATATCTATAAATTCAATGCACCGGATGGAGAGAACTTCAACTTTGGCCGGGCAAAAGTCGATGCGAACTTCCATGCGATGGCCGGAAACACGCTCTTCATTTCGGAAGCCTTCAATGTCCCCTATCCGGCCGACCGGATTGAACTCCTGAAACGGATCAGCCCGCCGACCATGGATGTCTCCTACCCCGTCGACCTGTTTGTTCGCAGGCCGGCCCAGGTCTGGAACATGCCCGTCGAACGGCCGTTTGGAAAGTGGTCGGTTCTGTCGGTGTTTGATTACACCGGCAAGACGAAAAGCACGTTCACCACCTCGTTGGATGCATCGAAAGACCTCCGCCTCGACCCCGACAAAGAGTACATTGTGTATGAATTCTGGACCAGGAAGCTTATCGGGACGTTTCGGGGGACCTTTGTGACGCGTCCGTTGAACGCGTACGATTGCGACATCTACAGCATCGTCGAGAAACNNGGCATGTCCGGCAGATGGCGTTTGACATCAAGGATCTCGCGTACGATGACCGGCAGCGGATGCTGAGAGGCATCTCTCGCGCGGTCGCGGGCGATCCGTACCAGTTGCGCATCTACGTTCCGGATGGTTTCAGTGTAAAGAGCGTCGAGTTGACCGATGGCCTTGCGGCTGTAATGAAGACGGACGGGAACCTGCTCACAGTCGATTTCACGTCCTCCACCGGCGAGGATGTGGCATGGAAGATTTCTTTCTGAACCACCCGGCATGTTTGTTCACACGCCGGACTCTTCCCGAATGATTCACAACATACGAGGACAAAAAGATGAACATCTGCCGCGTTGTTCTTCCCCTGTTTTTCCTGTCGGCGGTAAACGGTTTTAGCCAAACCGAAAACGCCCGTGTAAGCCAGAGGTCGCAAAATTCTTCCGAGGACATTCCCCATCTTGAAAAACATGGTACGGCTGCGCGACTTGTGGTTGGCGGGAAGCCGCTCCTCCTGATTGCCGGTGAGCTGCACAACTCCACGTGTGGCGGGGTGGAATACATGAAACCCGTATGGAAAAGACTGGCCAGGAAGAACCTGAACTCTGTCATTGCGACGGTCTCCTGGGAGCTTATTGAACCCACCGAAGGGAAGTTTGATTTTGGGCTTGTGGACAGTGAGATTGAGGGGGCACGAGAGGCAAACCTTACCTTGGTGTTGATCTGGTTTGGCAGTTGGAAAAATGCAAGTTCTGTCTACATCCCGTCATGGGTCAAGGAGAACTATGAGAAGTATCCCAGGGCTGAGGATGAATATGGGAAGCCGTTGGAGATCTTATCGACGTTTGGAGAAGCCTCGTGTGAAGCGGATTCCAGGGCATTTGCGGCGTTGATGCATCACCTGAAAGAAATCGATGGCAAGAAACAAACCGTGGTCTTGATACAGGTGGAGAATGAAGTGGGTGTTCTCGATCATATGGGGAAAACTCCCGGCAATGCGAGGAGGGATTTCACTCGTCCCGCGAATGATGCATACCATGGTCCCGTTCCACAGACGTTGATCGACTATCTTGTCAAACACAAGGGGGGTCTGTTCCCCGAGCTCTACAAAGTGTGGGGAGCGAACGGTTTCAGGACGTCCGGCTCGTGGGAGGAAGTATTCGGGAAAAGTGAATTGAGACCCGAACTGGAAAACTGGCAGTTCTACTCCTACTATACCGAGGAGCTCTTCTCTGCCTGGAATTATGCAAGCTATTTGGAAAAGGTCGGGACAGCCGGCAAGAAGGAGTATCGGTTGCCGATGTATGTGAATGCATGGCTGAAACAACCTTATAGCTATTGGCCGGGCAGGTATCCGTCAGGAGGTCCGTTGCCGCAGGTACTCGATATATGGCGGGCTGCCGCACCATCGATCGATTTCATAGCTCCGGACGTCTACCTGGATGAATTTACATGGGCGTGTCAGGAATACACCAGAAGCGACAATCCATTGTTCATTCCGGAAACACGAGGCGGGGAGGTGGGCGTTGCAAGGGCGTTCTTCGCTTTCGGGCAATTCAATGCCGCATGTTTTTCTCCGTTCGGCATTGATGACGACGGGCATGCAGGAGACGACCCCCTGGATGAGGGCTATGCGGTGTTGCGAAAGCTCTCACCCATTATTCTCGCTCACCAGGGTATGGGAACGATGAAGGGAATACTGGTTGACACGTTATCGCCTGTCCAACAGCTGGAGTTAGGGGAGTATCGTATCGAGGCAAGGCTCGCAGGACCACGCAGACCGGGTATTGCCGGAGGTCTTATCATCCAGACAGGTCCCCGGGAGTTCGTTGTCGCCGGGAAGGCGCTTGATATTTTGTTCGTCCCCAAAAATGATTCCCTGCGCATTGGAGTACAATCAGTCGACGAGGGGACTTTTGACGAAGGCGCATGGGTGCCGAAGAGAAGGCTGAATGGAGATGAAGTACATGCGAGCCCCTTCGACGGGACGGGTCTCAAACTTCGAAGCGATGCGGTACGTATTCAGAAGATCTCGCTCTATTCATATAAATGAAATCGGTGGGCGGCAAAACAAAAGAGCCCGGCCTGTCAAAGCCGGGCTCTTGAAATCATCAGCCTTCCTCGAAGCTACCTCATGAGGATCATCTTTCGTGAACTCTCAAGCTTTGAGCCAAGTCGCAGACGGTAGAAATACACACCGCTCCCCACGGAGGATCCTCGCTCGTCCCTCCCGTCCCACTGTACGGAGTGAGTACCGGCGGACACTTCACCGCTCAGCAGTGTACGGACATGCCTGCCTGTCAGATCGTAGATCTCCAGCATGGCTGACCCGCCCTGCGAAACGGAAAAGCGTATGGTGGTCGAAGGATTGAACGGGTTCGGATAATTCTGAAGAAGAGCGAATGCAGACGGTGTTCCCACTCCCTGGCTCACGGAGGTCAGGGGCGTAGGTTGAAGTTTCACCAACTCGATACCATTGCCCGTCCCGAGGTTCCTGGAGTACTTCTTGTCGCTGGCGTTGTTCCAATGTTCGTGCACTCCCAGACTCTGCAGCCTCACACTGTCGCCCGAAGGAGCGTAGTACGTTCCCGAAGGGGGATTGTTCGCCTGTGCGGCCTCATGAAGGTAGTTGTCGACCGCTCCGACGGTGAGAGTGTAGTTCGCATTGACTGCCTGTTCCGTGCGCAAGAAATCGAGGCAGACCGACTCGATGGCGACGTTGTCCTGGGAGAGAAACAGGCTCGATGTCCAGTTGTTATTGAACGGCGCAGACAGCCATTTGCTTTTGTAGGTAAACGCCGTCCCGTGCTCATCCGGTACTGCATACAGCGCGTCGACTATGAAGAGGAGCGTTTTGCCCCCAAGGTCCTTATGTCCCATGAGATCGACGAGCGGGTTGTATGTTCCCAACGTTCGCGCCTTGAACGTCAATTGAGCGCTCCAGGAGGCATCATGGACTGAGACATATGCATGCACTCCGGCCGCGTGAGGAGCCCACACATAGGGTTGACCATTGTCATCGTCGACACTCAGCGTGCCGAAATGATTCTTGGCACATGCAGTGATGCCTGCGTAACTGTGACCTTTGAGATTGGCGAGATTGATGAGATAGGCGGCCTGAGTCACCACGGTCGGGAGATGGGTCGGATTTCCGCCCTTCGCGGAAACCGCTGCGTCCTTCTCCAATATCAGGTCTTGAGACCAATGCACGCGGGTCGTGTCGCGCACGTATTGTTCCCGTCCGTTCAGCTGGGCCCAACCCACAAAATGTACTTTTGGAAATTCCCTCTTGCATTTGTTGAATATCGAATCAGGGACGTACCGGATGAGATCGTAGAATGTGATATTGCTGTCCGGAACCCCTGCTTTGTTTGACAGCTGTCTCAGGAGACTGAGTACTGTCTGCGGCGTAGCGAGGGACGAATTGCCTGTATTTCCTGGAGTTGCGGAGTTGTTGAGATTAATCTTCACCGCAATTTTCTCGCCGGCGGTATATCCAACGCTCCCCTTGCCGTGCTTCTCGTTGAAATACGTGAACAAAGCATCCCACGATGCGGGATCAGTAGATTTGCCTGTGAGCGTACGAAGGGAACGGGAGAGCATTGAATCGACAACAGTCTGGTTGGTGTTCGCATCGGTCGCCCAATAGCCGGAAGTTCCGTTCCAGCGGGCAGCCGTGGAATCCCACATCCATACAACACGGCCGGGGAATATGCCCCTTGCCACCCCCACGGGAGTATTCGGTGAGTCACTCGGGACAAAAAGTGAATCGGCGGCCAGCGTGGCCGCGTGGGACTGGGAATCGGTTTTGAGGACGGTAAACATCCCGACCGCGACGCCGCAGAGTACGAGGGTTGCGGCGACAATGGATCTCTTTTCCCTCAGGAGATGAGCGGCTTTCTTGAATGAGATCAGGACAATTGCCATTCCGGCAATGTATGCGACGAACCCGCCTGCAAGCGGCGCCGCGACTTTCATGCACGGATAGTCCGCCCGGCTTGGTTTCGGGATAATCCGGACGAGCATCCAGATCAGGCATGCCAACCCGGTGAGAGGAAGCAGGAAACGCGACAACCTGTTGCTTCCCGTACTCTTTTGAACAATTGTCGACATCCGGGCATGGTGGCAATGGGAAGATTGCGATGGCTCCTTCTGTTGATCTTTCTCGGATAGCCTGAATCTCATGGTCCCCTCCTCTGGTTCCTTCAATGCGCGTCACTCCAAAAAAAAAGGTCCCCTCCATCGAACAGATGAAAAGGACCTGCAAAAGAACATGCCATAATATATGAAAGGGGAACGAGAATAGCGAATCATCGCGTGCAAGTTCGTTTGCATTTTCCCCGGAACGAGGCTATCTTTGGGAAGCGATGACTCTGGTTCCTTGATGCAGGCCTCTTCAATCGGTTAAACGTGATGGGAGAGGCCGCATTGCTTTCCATGTGCGGTAGGCGAGCCCGCTCTTCTGAAAATCGGGGAAATAAGGAATGAAAACGAAACTGTTGCTCTGTCTGTTGACCTGTCCGCTGTTTGTCTGTCGCGCACTCGGCGCCGTGGGTGACACCACGGTTGTCGTCAATAGCGCTCCGGGCATACTTGAGACAACAATCAATAACGACGTCACCAACAATGTGAGGAATAATCCCCAGAGGGTATACTTGCTGCAAAAGAATCAAATCTACGTCCAGAATGCCCCCATTGCCGTTCGCAATCCGACAGGGACGCTGAAGATCGTGGGTGAGTCCGGGGGGAGAAAACCCATCATCGTGATGAACCCGGTCAACCACACACCGATCGGACAGAATACGGTGCAGGGAAGCATCATGCTGGTGAACATACATTACCAGGGCATGCAGCTGGACAAGACGCAGAACAATGAGAACTGGTTCATGACGACCGGGCCGGCCACACCGGGTGGTCCGAATCTGCCCCAGGTACTGACCATCGATAGTTGCCTCTTTGAATTTACAAACATCGACTTTTTTGAGTGCAACGGTTGGACAAGCGGGGCGAAGTTTTTCATTACGAATTCCTACTTCCGGAACCTTTTCCATCCGGGCCAGTGGTGGGGTTCGCGGGTATACATGTGCAAGAACCCGGTCGATACCCTCTGGGTTGAGAACGTCACAACGACCGGCGGCGGCCTTATATTCCTGATGCAGAATTCGCTCACCAGG
>PMJR01000066.1 GCA_003158475.1 Ignavibacteriota bacterium
TGTCATGAGATTCGACACCTTGTTCTACACCAAGTATGCCAGCCAAATCCCGGCAACTTCCCCTCTATGGTTCTTCAATAATTACGAAGCATATGACCAGATGTTTCTCAGATCGGGTGGTGGGGCATATGTCGATAGCATCCGCGAGTATCATCCCAGCAGGGAATTGAGAGCATTCATTCTCTTCAATGCCGCCATAGAAGCACAAAGCAGTATGAATACAGAGGAAGTACGCCGTAACTATCTGAGACTGAAGGAGGAATTCGGCGATATATGGTGGTCAAAGATCGCAGATCGATGGATCATGGTGGAAATGAAGGTAAAGCGGGGTGTGCAGGTACCGGTATTTTCATTCACAGACATGGACGATTCAACGATCCTGTACTCGAAGGCCTCGATGAAAGGAGAGATCTATTTGCTAGACTTCTGGGCCACGTGGTGCATTCCCTGCCTCAATGAAATACCGTATCTTCAAAAAGTATACGGGAAATATCATTCGAAAGGTCTCCAGATCGTCAGCATATCATCCGACACGAATAAATCAGACGTTTCATTGTTTCGACAACAGAAAGCCACAATGCCATGGAAGCATGTCTGGATTGGCGGCGATGAGCTCAAGATGATTCACGATCTTTTTGAGGTGACAGGCATCCCGAAGCCTATTCTCGTCAACCGGAACGGAGAAATAGTAGGATTAGGATCTGACGTGCGAGGCGAGAATCTCGATAGGATTCTCAAGGAGGTCTTAGTCTTAGGTGAATAAAGCCCTTCCAAAGCGGCCGGCTGGGCTTGTGCTCTTATCAGTTGTGCAAATTACGGATTTCGGGTTCTCCCATCCCGACCAGACCTCGCGGTGATGGTCCGAAGTACTCAAACTGAATAGGAGGATGGCAATGCACTTCCGTCGTTTACTCTTGAGTTCGTTTATGATATCAATCTGGACCACCCTGATGCTGGCTCAAACTATCAATAGCTCTCAGCTTATCGGGAGGTGGCAGATACACTCTAATGCAATCGCGTCTGGATGGAATGGGAACTATCAATTCTATTCAAACGGGAGGTTCATTTATCATTTCAATCAAATGGTTGACGAAGGGAAGCGAATCGTTTCAGTCCGGGGCAACTATCGAGTTTTCCGGTGATTCTCTGTTCTTTACGGCTTGATTCACAGATGAATATGTAGGAGGCGATCTCAGAAGGCCAGGCCCTCCTTCTGGCAGCGAGTGGGAGCTTGAGGGAGCAAAACTCACGCGTTTGCCGGTCAAGCAGCCGCTCGAGGAACCAACTGTTCTTCCTACGTGTGAATCGAAGACAACTGGAGGAAGATGTATCTGTATTGACGGAACGTTTTTCTACAAAATTAGCAGCAACCCCGATGCAGATCATTTCGATCTCCCGAAAATGTAGCATTGTTCCTCCGGTGTGAGAGATTCCCGATCCCCATCCAGGCCTCGCGGTGGAGCCTGGAACAGGGGGCTTTGCCGGGACCCAATCTCATTCAGTTGGAATAGTCGAATATTTACAGGACTAACAAACATTCTGCAACCGCCGCGCTGACCGGGTTTGTGTGGTTATACTGGAAGGGCCGTGGTTCAGTCCTCACTCAAATTTAGGCGGTGCTGTGCGATGAAACTCCACTCGATTCGCGAGTCCCTTCGCGATGCGCGCGCAACGCTTCTCCGCTTTCCGCTTGTCGTCCTGGTTGCTGCGCTCGGGACTTTCGCAGCGCTCGTTCTGGCCGACTATGAAGGCCCCCCCGGCCCGACGATTCTCTTCAAGATACTCCTCGCCGCGATCCTCGGCATACCGTTCCTCGGTGCGTTGGCCCTGCTGGCAGAAAGGTATAAGTGGCGGAGATCGAAGGCGGTGGGGATCAACGCAATTGGACTTCTCGTTCTCGCGGGCTACGCGCTCAGTGTTCCCTCTGACCTGGCAGGAGCCCCGGGCTATTCTATCCTCCGGTTCTTCCTGTTTGCCTCAGGGCTGCACCTGTTTGTGGCGACAGCGCCGTTTTTGGCCAGAGGGGAGCTGAATGGATTCTGGCAGTACAACAAGTCGCTGTTTGTCCGACTCCTGACAGCACTGCTCTATACAATCGTCCTCTGGGCGGGACTTGCCATCGCACTCGCGGCGCTCAAAAACCTCTTCGGCCTCGATATTCCGGAGAAGCGGTATTTCGAATTATGGATCCTTTTAAACGGGCTCTTTATGACCTGGTTCTTCCTTGCGGGTGTGCCTCGAGATCTTGCTCATCTGGAGAGTGTGACGGAATACCCGAAAGGACTCAAGGTCTTCGCTCAGTACGTACTCTTTCCACTTGTCATGGTCTACCTTGTGATCCTGTATGTATACATGGGAAAAATCATTATCGCCTGGGACTGGCCGCAAGGATGGGTGAGCAAGCTCATACTTGGGTTCTCCGGCGCCGGCCTTTTCTCACTGCTCCTGCTGCATCCGGTTACCGGACGGGAAGAAAATGTTTGGATCAGGACCGCGGCACGGTGGTACTACGTGATCCTGATTCCACTGCTCGTAATGCTGTTTTTCGCAGTCTGGAGGAGGGTCTCCGAATACGGTGTGACCCCAGGAAGGTACCTTGCCTTGGTGCTGGGACTTTGGTTTGCTGGACTGGTGATCTACTTCCTCGCAAGCAGGGCGAAGAATATCAAGGTCATCCCTGCCACACTGTGCATACTGGCATTTGTCGTGAGCGTCGGCCCCTGGGGGATGCTTCGCGTATCTGAACAAAGCCAGCTCTCCCGATTCAGGTTGATCGCAGAGCGAAGCGGGTTCCTCCTGGACGGCAAGATCCGCCCGTTGCATACAGAAATCCCATATCGTGATGCGGCACAAATCCGCTCGATCCTCTCCTATCTTCACGATATCCACGGCTATGATGGGCTTCAGGAATGGTTCAGCGGATCGCTCAAGAAAGACTCGACCGGAGAAGGAAATGTGTGGAAGGACGTTCCTGCTGTTGCGCAGATGATGGGACTCGGGGAAGGCGGAGGCGTCCAGGAG
The DNA here is from genome assembly GCA_003158475.1 of Ignavibacteriota bacterium. GTDB lineage: Bacteria > Bacteroidota > Ignavibacteria > UBA10030 > UBA6906 > Fen-1273. The sequence continues at coordinate 3,022 of PMJR01000066.1, forward strand.
TGGGCAGGCCATGCGGTTGACTTGCAGGTGGCTCGTGACGGTGTCATAGATCTGACCGGTTACGATCGAATGATACGCGCGCCAAACATCACCGTTGGAGGCGGATGGGCGTCCTCGACAACGGAGAAAATCTCCTACCGTTTGGGGGACAGCCTGCACAACGTTATCATTGCCTTCGTTCGTGAGGGGAAAAAGGTCGCGCCGGTTGAGATCGATCTTCGTGCCCATGTAGAGAGGCTTCTCAAGGAATATGGCAGTGCAAACCTCAGTATGATTCCCCCGGAGAAAATGGCAACATGCAGCTCCGCAGGGGAAACCAGTGTCAAAGTCTGCTTCCGGAAGATTCGCGTCGAGCACCACGGCGGGGATGTTGTTGCCACTCTGTGCGACGCGGACATATTGTACACGATTAAGGCGAGTAAGTAGCCCACATTGACGTACCCGTTGTATCCAGTTATGTTCATCGAGGAATTTGGACTTGCCGAGTGTTCCTGACCTGTTGCAGTGTTGAGGGATAGTGATCTTTGCTGACCCATCAACCACGCGAAGCACAGCAGTCCCCGTAAACTTCTGATCGGGCCTGCTGTTGAACGGCTCGCGAGCACTTCTGAGGTGACTCCCCAAGGAACTATTTCATGAGAACCAGCCTCTTCATCGAGACAAAAGATCCAGTTTCCAGACGGTAGAAGTATACTCCGCTGGAGAAATTGATCGGATTGAACGGCACGGTGTAGCTGCCGGCTTCCTGATGACCGTTCACGAGTGTGGCAACATCCTGACCCAGCAAATTGTAGACCTTGAGGGAAACCTGAGCAGCGTTCTCAAGACTGTATTGAATCCTCGTGGATGGATTGAATGGATTTGGATAGTTCTGTTCAAGTGAGAAGTGTTGAATCGGTGAACTCTTGTTGCCGAGAGAGTTCACAACGCTCGGCTTAACCACAGTATTGGCATCCAATGTGACCGCGGTCTGTGCCAGCGCCCTACCGTCCAGCGTTGCGCCTGTAGTCATCACAATCGCTGTTTGACACAACATGACTCCCTTCATAGCAGCCGCCTTTCCAAGAGTAACCTGGCCGGCGACCTGCCAGAAGATATTGGACGTCCTCGCACCGCCGATGAGGGTAACCATAGCACCGTCGGCCAATACTAAATTCTGCGCTATCTGGAATATCCAGATATCGTTTGCGGTCCCAGAAATGGTGACACCACCAGCAGATACCAGGACATCCGTGCCCCATTTGTATAGACCGGGAATGAGAGTTTGTCCAGTGACATCTCCGGCGTACAATTCAGTATAGCCGGGAAGTGATCGTCCAGCTGCATCAGTGTACGCAGTTTGCATGTCGCCTATTGCCGCCGTCATTTTGGCTGGACTTGGGACAGTATAGTCGGAAGCATATATTTTGCCAGTGACTAAGGACGATATCGAGAATGTGCCCGAGGCATCCAGTATAAGTCCAAATCCGGTTATGCCAGTCGCCTTGATTGGACTAACTCCAATATCACCGGTAATTTTGGTGACCCCTGTAGCAGAAACACCCGTTTGGGTGAGAATAACAAAATCGCCGGCCGTCGCAAGATTCACCGGTTTGGGCGACTGAGAAACAGCGATGGAAGTCAGCATCAAAGCAACTGCGAGTACTGCGCCGAGGGAGCGCGTCCACCTGTCTGGACTACTTGCTGTACGCATCTTCATAAACCCTCCATTTGTCCGCATACGATTCCCCAATCTCTTAACTTGGATCGGATTGTCTTCCTTAAATGATTTCTCGAGCTGACACGAGTTCTGCTCGATCTTTCTTTGTTGTGCAAGGATTTCTGCATTTGAATCAACCGGCAATTGGGCCTCTTGAGTTGTCCGAAGGTCCTCTCGAAATCCTTAACCTGTTGGTTCTCCTCCTCCTTAAGAACTCCGTATCTCTCTTCCAGTCTTCCCGCCAGGCTTTATGCTTTCCTGCAGTCAAGGCCGGCTGGGCGAGCCGTCCGTATTCAACCAGATGAAGCATACCGGATAGAACTGCAGAATGAATCGGCAGAAAGGATGAAAGGGTAGTTAACCACCGGTAGGAGGGAAATGTCACCCTTCGCATGGAAATGAGCGACGCTATCCCGGAAACTGTCTCAAAACAGGGATAATCATCAGAGTGACAACGATCACAGGGTGACAATGATCACTCATACTTCCACCATTGCCACCTAACTTGAGTACAGGATGCTCGTGATCATTGTTCGTCATTGATTCAGGGGGAGGTCAATGTCACCTCATATGGAGAATTGGGGGATCCCGTCGCCGGTGGAGGAGCTGTATTGCACTCAGAAAATCGGCTCTCCGTTGGACGACGGGCAGACCGCACTCGCCGGTGGCAGTCAGTTTTTCGTTCAGAAGAGCGAATGCTCCGAGGAAGGCGCGGATTCCGTTCCTCAACGTTCAACTAGGCCTGTTCCATTCTCTAAGCGTGAATGGCGCGGCCGGATATAATCTTGAAGTAGCGTTCAGGCAGAAGGGACATGCGAGACCACTCTTTTGAAATATACAAGACCAGGGTTTTCAGGACGGTCCTCGAGATTGACCGGAAGGCAAAACCGGCCTCCCTGGGGGACACGCTGATCAGGCACTACTTCAATGCCGGCTACAGCGAGAGGGGTGCGGCGACCGCAATGATCGAAGTTGTAACAGTCCCGACGCCGTTTCGACCTTCCGCTGACTCCTTTCAGAGGCTCTAATCACTTGCAACGGGCCTGGTAACTAATCTTCCTGCTGCACCACGTCAAGAAGTTCCGGCCAATTTGTGGTCCCGGGTAATCAGGTTGGGTGATCGATGAAGCGAACGAGGAGGCCGGCAGCACAAGCAGATTATTCGGGATGACGTGCCGAAGATTTAAGTGCTATAGGATCCCCGCATGATAACGATCCGCATATTTCTCATTGAAGATCATCGCACTTTGCGCGAGGGCATTGCAGCGATGATCAACGGAGAGGAGGATATGACGGTCGTGGGAGCCTCCGGAGGCAATGGCGACACATTGCTGCAGATGCGCAAACTGAGTCCTCATGTGGTCCTTCTGGACCTTGGTTTGCGGAATCAAAACGGCATCCGCACTACAGCGGCGCTTACAAGAGAATTCCCCGAAATTAATGTGATCGGGATGGGTCTTATCCCGTCACAACTGGATATCATCGAGTTGGTGGAGGCGGGGGCATCTGGGCTCATCCTCAAAGACGCATCGATAGAGGTTTTTCTGGGGACCATACGGTCAGTGGTCCGCGGGACAAAAGTTCTGCCGCCCGCGCTCGCGGGATCGCTTTTTTCTCATGTTATCGAGCAGGCACAGAGAGAGGAAAAGGGAAAACTGATCAACGCGGTGCAGATGACGAAGCGTGAACGTGAAATCATTCCCCTGATCGCCGATGGACTAAGCAACAAGGAAATTGCCCAGCGGCTCAACGTTGCTACATACACGGTAAAGAGCCATGTGCATCACACCCTTGAAAAATTGGCACTCCACAGTCGCCTGCAAATAGCGACGTTTTTCCACAATCACGAGGCGTCCTGAAATAATGTAATACTCATTGCAGTCGAACGGGTGCATTGCCTCCAATCCCACTCGCGATTCCTCCCCTCCCCCCCGGAAACTCTGTCAACAAACATCTATCGTGGACGAGAAGTGGCAAAAAGTCCCCCGAACAGCCGCGCTGGCTTCCTTTGTTAATACTACCGCTGCCATACGTAGTGGGGGAAATGTGATCCACGACAACTGTAGTCACCGCGAGTGAGTCGACTCCGATGGTGCGTCCATTCGCTTAAAGACCTGCTCCTTCAGAATGTCGAAAACATCGCGTTGTTCCGGGAGATGGCTTTTCACCATTGAGCCCGCAGAACCGGTGGTGTTTGTTTTGAGTGCACCTGCCGAATCGGCGGCATCTTTCAAAGAGTGTTCACCATGGGCGTTCGATTGCTGCGCGTACGAAGTGATACACAGGAACGTAGAACACGAAAACAAAACCATGCCAATGAAGGTGCAGGTGTTATACGGGTGCATGCCGGCCGAGACCGTTGAGATGGCCGGCAATGAGCGTCGACAGGCCTGCAACGTCGACGTGCTCGAAACACCTGACCGTCTTGCACGTCTTGAACATCTTGTTGAGACAGGTGATGTTGCGGCAGGGACTTCCCGCCTGGTAGCACCAGGACGGGGCATCCTGGTTTGCGGGAAGGTAGCCAGGCTGGAATGAATCGTAGCCCGACATCCGGGGCGTGGTGGCACCGAAGAAGGAGAGTACGGCCGTACGGTTCCGGAATTGATAGTGACCGGAGCGTGAGTACCGCCGGGCCGCTGCCAGATGCAGGGGGCCGGTGTCACCGGAGACGAAAACATCGGCGTAATCAATGAGTGCCGAGAACACGTCCAGGGGCATGGTTCGGGGGACGATGCGAACCTTCGAACGAAGCGTCGATGGGATGGAATCGGCAAGGCGCTCTCCGATACCCGCCTCGGTATGGCCCGCCCCCAGAAGGATCGAGGTCTCCGCTGTTGTCTCCGCTGCGAGTAACCCCAGCAGCCTGGACTGGCTTTCGAACGGCATCAGATTGAATCTGCTGCTGCTATCCGGATTGAACATGATGACCGGTGCACGGGACGACAGGCCTGTCTCCCTGGTGAAGCGGCACGCGGATTCTATCGCTTCATCGGAGTAGGTTGTCCGGACTCCCAAGAAGCAATCTTCACGGACCGGTTGAGCCGCCATGAGAAGCAGGCCACGGACAAATTGGTAGCTCTGATAGCTGAAGTGATTGATATGCACAGAATCGTTCTCGTTGCGCAGGAGAATCGGAGCACGGTTCAGGAATCTGGCTACCGACTGGCCGTTTCCTGCAATGTCCCTTTTTTCAAGGAAGGGGCAGATGTTCACGCACAGGTCATACTGACCACTGCGGATAACCCCCTGCAGCGCCTCGACGTCTGAGGACGACGGGAATTGCCCATCAGAAAACAGCGGAATGATCCGGGTTGCATCGGGGTTTCCCTCGATGAGGGGGGCCGCCACCTTGTTCACCACGTAATCGATCTCGGCATCCGGGAAAAAATCGCGCAGGGCAATAAGTGATGACTGCATCATCACTGCGTCGCCAATATGGATGTCCGGGATTACGAGGAACCGCCGGAACGCCTTCATTCTCTTCATTACTTTCCGGCTTCCGTGCTCGAATACCGCAGAGAGTGTGCGGCTCCCGTAGAGAGGACGGATCGTCGAATCCAACAGGCGCCCGCCGATCACCGGAGAAATATCGGTGAGCCGGCTGGTTCCGGCAAAGATTATACTCTGTAATTTGGTATTCACATTCCTCCAGAAACGCAGTCACGATACGGCAACGCCGCACTCTCTTCTTCTCACGACGGGGAACGTGGTCCCGACATTTCGCGACAGTGATCTTTTCCTTTAGGTGGGACAATGTGACAACTGTTGGAAGATGTTCCTGGTGACAGTTCGGTAAACCGGGTGCAGGAAAGCAGTGAGGTGTGAAAGAACACGTAAATCTCGCCTGGTTTTTTCTATTGGAAAAACACAGAATCAATCCGGGCTGTATGTACCTCTTTCTGTCGTGGAGGAATCTATGTAAAGATAACAATTAACGAGTGATCGTCAACGATAAACGGCAGAATGGATTATCGTCACAGCCGTTCGACGCGTTTGGCGACAATAAGTCCTCCTTTAATGACTTCTTTGATGTGGGGGAGCACGCCCCGGACCTTTTCTTCATCGTCCACAAAAAGGATCATGATGGGTCCCTCGTCCACAGTGCCGATCCCCTTGGTGTGATGGAGATGATGTTTCTGGCCGTACCCCATCACCGCGGGGAAGACCGAAGCGCCCATGATCCCGTGATGCATGAGATACCGCATGATGTACTCGTCCATCCGTTTGTCCTGATGCAGGTCGTCTTCGTCGAGGAACATCGTGACTTCAAGCATGAACGTCTCCTTTTCCGTTGCGGAAGAGAATAAGGTAGAGAGCCGGGAGCGTGACAACGGTGAGGAACAACGCCGATGTCAATCCTCCCACAATCACCGTGGCGAGGGGACGTTGTACGTCCGATCCGATGCCCGTCGCACGCGCGGCCGGAATCAGCCCCAGGAGGGCGAGGAACATCGTCATCAGGTTCGGCCGGAGCTGGATGATGGCTGCCTTCCGAACGGCATCTGCGACCGTGCATCCCTCGTCGTCGATCAGCCGGTTCGTCCTGGAGACGAACAACACGCCGGCGATGATCGACACCCCGAAGAGGGATATGAACCCGACTCCGGCCGACACATTGAAGCTGTAACCCCGCAGCATCAGTGCGACGATTCCGCCCGCCAGGGCGAGCGGGATCCCGGCCATGGCGATGGCCACGTGCCGTAGGTTCCTGTAGAGCAGGAAAAGGATCAGGAAAATCATCCCGATGGTGAGCGGGATGACCACCGCGAGTCGCGCCGCAGCGCGGGAGAGGTTTTCGAACTGCCCCCCCCAGTCGAACGTGTATCCCTTCGGAAGCGTGACGGCCTGTGCCACCCGGTCCCTGGCCTCCGCAACGAAGCTCCCCTGATCGCGGCCGCGTATGTTCGTCCGGACCGATATCTGCCGCCTGCCATCCTCACGTTGTATGATCGTGGGCCCGTCGACCAGCCTGATTTCCGCCAGTTGCGACATCGCGGCGCGGGCCCCGGAAGGGGTCACCACAGTCATCCTCTTCACCGCGTCCACAGAGCTACGGAATTCAGACGAATACCGGACCACGATGTCGAACCGGCGCTCGCCGTCGTAGAATTTGCTGACCGGCCTTCCCCCGACCGCCGCCTCGATCATCTTCTGGATATCGCTGACATTGACGCCGAACCTTGCCGCCGCGGTCCTGTCGATTTCCACGGAGAGCTGCGCCTGGTTCCCTTCCTGCTCGATCCCCGATTCACTTGCGCCGGGGACGGACCGAATGATCGCGAGGACCGAGTCCGCCTCCCGCCTCATCAGGTCGAGGTCCTCGCCGCTGATCAGGACCGCGAGATCGGCGACGCTCCCGGTGACCGCTTCGGTGACATTGTCGAGGATCGGCTGTGAAAAGGAGAAGAGCGCACCCGGGATCGCCTGCTCGAGTTCGGACTTTATCCGCAGGAGGAGTTCCTTCTTGCTCACCGCCTTCGTCCAGCGGGAATAGTCTTCCAGTCCTACAAAGATCTCCAGCCGGTTTGGTCCGTACGGATCGGTTCCGTCGTCGTTGCGCCCGAGCTGGGTGAGGACCACGTTGACCTGGGGATGGGCGCTGATCAGTTTCCTGATCACGGGGGTGTACTTGCCGGCCTCGCTGAGCGAAATTCCCACAGGGAAGAAGCAGCGTATGTTGAAGGATCCCTCGTCAAGTTCCGGGAGAAACTCGGTGCCGATGGAATGCGCCCCCGTCAACACGACCACGATCACGATGGCGGTCGCAGCCAGGACCGTGATCCAGGGGCGCCTGAGCACACGGCTGATCGTTCGTTCGTACCGCTGCTCGATCCAGGCGTACGCCGGGTTGTGCCACTCGATGTGCACCGGGCCTGCAGATTCGAAATGGCGACGGTAGAACATCGTCATCAGGACAGGGATCACCGTCAGCGCAAGCAACAGCGACCCGGTGATCGCGAACGCCAGAGTGTAGGCCATGGGGGAGAAGAGCTTCCCCTCGACGCGCTGGAAGGAGAATATCGGCAGGTAGGCGAGTATGATAATGGCGATTGAAAAGAATATCTCCCGGCCTACCTCCTGCGCCGACGTCAGTGTGAACCGGATGATCCCCTCCCCCCGGTCGGCCGGGGTGGCGTCGCGGTAGCGTCGCATGATGTTCTCCACCATGACGACCGCCCCGTCGACGATGATCCCGAAGTCGATCGCGCCCAGGGAGAGGAGATTGGCGGGGATCCCCGTCAGGCGCATCATCGAGAATGCGAAAAGCATCGACACGGGGATCGTTGTGGCGACCACGAGCGCCGACCGCACGCTTCCGATGAAGAAGATCAGGACGATCAGGACGATGGAGATCCCCTCGAAGAGCGTTCCGGAGACCGTGTCGATCGTGTAATCGACGAGCTGGCTCCGGTCATAGGTGATGCGGAGCGAAACGCCCGCCGGAAGATCGTTATCGTTGATCTCGCGCACCTTCTTCTTCAGAGCCTCGACAACGGCGGAGGGGTTTTCGCCCCTCCGCATGGCGACAAGCCCCTGGATCCCCGAAGAAACATCCTCGATCGTACCATCACTCCCGCGGATCGCATATCCCAGGGCCCCGGTAGGAGGGAGAGGGAATTCCTCCACGGTGCCGATATTCCTGATGAACACGGGGACGCCGTGCTGGACGGTGAGGACGATGTTCTCGATGTCCTCCCTGTTCCTTATCGCGCCGATGCTCCTGACGGCGAATGCCTGCCCGCCCCTCTGGATGATATTCCCGCCGGTGTTCAGGTTGTTCGAGGTGACGGCATCGATGACGTTTTGGATCGTAATGTTGTACTGCTGAAGCCTGTCGGGGGAGGTTATGACGTGATACTGCTTCACCAGCCCCCCGAAATTGATAACATCGGCGACGCCCGGAACCTGAAGGAGTCTGGGGATGATGACCCAGTCCTGGAGCGTCCGGAGTTCCATCGGTGTGTGTTCATCGGTCGATTCAATCACATAGCGGAAAATCTCTCCGACGGGGCCGGTCAACGGTCCGAGTGCGGGATTGACGCCGTCCGGGAGGACGGCATCGCCGAGTTTTTCAAGCACCCGCTGGCGTGCGAAATAGTCGTCGGTACCGTCTTCGAATGTAAGCTGAATGACCGAGAGGCCGAATATCGTTTTGGACCGGCGCGTGAGCACGCGGGGGACCGAGTTCAGAGCTCGTTCCAGCGGCTCGGTGATCTGCTGTTCGACTTCCGTCGCGGCGCGGCCGGGGAACAGCGTGATAACGGTAACCTGGGTGTCTCCGACATCGGGATATGCCTCCTTCTGAAGCTGGATCCAGGAGAAGACGCCGGTCGCGGCGATCGCCACGACGAGCCCGATCGTCGCGAGGCGCTGGTTGAGGGCAAAGGTGAGGAGCTGACGTATCATTGGCTATTCCCGCCGGTTATTCCCGCCTAAAATCGGCGGGATTGTTACTCCCGCCTGAAATCAGCGTGATTATTACTCCCGCCTGAATTCAGCGGGACTCTTAGTACCCGAAACTCAGGCCCTTGAGGAGCATGGCTCCGTCGGTGACCACCCGTTCGCCGTCCGAGAGACCCTTCAGCACGATCACGTCCCCCGCCCCGGAGGAACCTATGGTGATCTGGCGGCGCACGAACTCCGAGTCATTGAGTTGTATGAAGGCGTAGTCCGCCCCCTCGACGGTCACCACGCCTGATGCGGGCAAGAGCACGATCCCGCTTATCGGATCTCCGAAATCGACGCGGGCGAACATTCCCGGGAGGATCCGGCCCCTGGGATTGGGCATGGAGACACGCACCTTGACCGTGCGGGTGACAGGATCGACAACCTCGCCGATTGCGTCCGCCCGCCCCCGGAACTTCCCGTCGGGGAATGACGCGAGCTGTATCGGGACATCTTCCCCTCTCTGCACCTCGTTGAGTTGCGATTCGGGGACGTCGCACATGAGCCATGCCGTCCCCGGGGGGATTGTGTCAAACTCCGGGGGGTTATACCCCAGGCCCCGAAGCTTCGATTCGCTCTCCGCCATCGCCGCCTTGGCGGTCGCCGCCTCGTTCTCGGCTTCGTTCAGATCTTTCGCCGTCGCGGCCTGGTTCTGAAACATGTCCTTGATCCTTGAGAGATTCTTGGAGGCGCGCGCGACGTTCGCGCTCGCCTGGCGGTACTGGGAATAAAGCGACGTGACGTCCGGCGAGTCGAACATCACGATCCTGTCGTTCGAGCTCAGTCCGGGCACAATGCTCGCGACGACCCGGGCGGGGGCGATGACGGGAATGGTGGCGGTCCGTTTTTCCACCATCGCGGATGTGATCCGGCTGAGTCCGGGACTCCCCGACGGGAACCTGATACTTGTCCCGCCCTCGTTCACTTCCGCGCGCCGCGAGGTTTGCTGGTGGCGAGAGGCGGCCATGTCGTCGCCGTTGCAACCGCACATGAGTGCCGCGCCTGCCAGGATGCACGGGAGGGTCTGCATAAGAGTGAAGAGACGAGTGGCGTTCATGGTGATGTCCTTCAAGGCTGGAAAAGGTCTGTTCCTGTGACGTAGTTGAGCATTTCCATCGCGTCGGCACGGTCGTTCCCGAGCTGGTTCATCTGGAGCATGCTCGTGCGGTACGACTCGATGAAATCCGTAAACTCGATGACGCTCATGTTCCTTTTCTGGTAATTCGCAATCATGCCGTCCACGAGCTCGCGGTACTGGAGCGGGAACCTCCGGTCGAACGAGCGGTACAGGCGTTCCAGGTCCGAAGCTCTTCGCAGGGCGGCGGCCACCTCCTCCAGCACCGACGCACGGTAATTGTCGTGCACCGCCCTGTCCGCCTCCAGCGTCCTGGCGGATACATCGATGTTCCCCTGGTTCCTGTTGAACAAGGGGAGATCGATCGAGAACGTGAGGGCATAGTAATCGGGGATGTAGCTGCCGGCACGGGACCAGAGGCCGCCTACCGTCAGGTCGGGCGTCGCCAGGGATTTCTGGTACTCCAGGTTGGCTTCCTCCCGCAGCACCGTGCCGTTCGCCTTCCTGAGGTCCGGCCGGTTCGCGAGTGCCGCAGCGGCGACGTCGGCGTACTGCAAAGAGTCCGGCCTGAACATTTCAAGCCGTTCGGCGTTGATTTTGGGGATGTAGATTTTCCGCACGCCCGCAGTGTCGCGGAGAAGCACCCGCAGGCTTGACTCTATATCTGCGACCTTCCCGAGGAGGCCGAGACGCTCGTTCTGAAGCGAAAAGAGGAGCGATTTCAGCCGGAGGAGCTCCGCCAGGAGTATGGACCGTCTTTCGTACACGCCTTCGGTGACTGTCACGGTCTTCGTCAGCGTGGCGATGCTTTCGTCGTAGAAGCCGAGGGACTGGTGAAGGTAGTAGAGATCGTACAGATCGGTCCGCAGCTTGAGTTTGAGGGCCCGCATGACGTCATAGAAATCGTTGCCTGCATTCTCCGCATCGATTTCGGCGAGGCGGACCTGCTTGCCGCGTTTCCCCGCCAGGAGGAGGAGCTGCTGGATCTGGACCCCCGAATTCCCGCTGGCGGAAACGTCGAACCACCGCCCCGTATACTGGTTATGGATGTTCTGTTCGACGGAGAGGTTCGGGTTGTTCCAGAGCCCCGCCTGCGAGACGGCAGCCCGGGCGGCATCGATGTTGAACCTCGCGGCGACGAGCTGCAGGTTCCTCTGGAGGAACTGCTGTTCCGCGTCCTGAACGGCAATACGGATCGTGTCCGCCTGAGAGAATGCTCCCCGCGGTGCCAGCATGCACATGACCCACATCAGGGGAAGAATGCGGCGCATAGAATCAATCTCTTTGTGGTTAATGACAACTCGCTGCAGTGTGCGCGTACGGTCCGCGCGGTAGGCACCCATGTCATGAGGGGAGGCATGAGGGCGTGACCGCTCAGTGGACCGGCACGTGCACAGGATATCGCGGGGGAGGGGAGCGGACTAAATGAGGAGCGCGCGGAGCTTGATATGGAGTGCGTTGACGGCGAAGACCATTTCATAGGAAACAGTCTTCTCGCCTGAGAACATTGACTGACCTACGAGCGAAGAGGCATCCGACTCCGCAGCCAGCGAGGGGCTGTCCTGGTCGAGTATGAGGCGAACCGGGGAGGGGGGAAATTTTCCCTGTGAGTCGGGTGACGACCGGTCGGGAGAGGGGATCGACCCGTACGGCGCCGAGGCGGCATCGTCGTCGTGTATGACGTAGTTGGAAGAGAAGATGTCGTCAAGATTTGCCGCATCTGCAAACAACGTGGCGGCGAACGCCCAGCTCACGATCAGAAAAAGCCTGGAGCGCCGTTTGACGAATCGATTCATGAAAACAGGATGATTGACGGTGAGAACATCCGGAACAGGCAAATGTACTATACAGGGAGAACATTGTCAACGTCTCTCAGGTTCCCCGCCCGGGGGAGTTCCCCGCTCGGGGAGTGAAAAATGACTGTTCCGCCTGCGGGACGGAAGGGAGTTGATTGTTGGGGGCGTTGGCCCTATTTTACATTCATTGTACGATACCATCGTCCATAACAACATGAGACTGGAAAAATACTCTCTCGGCATCGGAGACAGGTTCGGTCTTCAGGGTACGCACCAGCTACGGGCATTCCGGATGGCGGCGGAGAAAGGGCTGCAGATCTCCCCCGTCTGGAACAAATCAAACCGCGAGCACGCGATCATCGGCACGCATCCCTCCGATACGCGCGCGGAGGCGGACGAGGCGGTCAGAGATCTCGGGTGGCGGGGAGCGTACTTCGTTGATGCGGACCATATCGGGGCTGCGACGGTGGAGAGGTTCATCGACTCGAGCGACTTTTTTACGATCGATGTCGCAGAGTTCATCGGGACGCCCGCCTCGGGGGATGCCGTCAGGACATTTCTCGGCGCCATGGCGCCCCTTACCGGAGCGATAGTCGTCCCCGGGCTTGACGAGCCGATGAATGTCGATGAGTCGCTCCTCCGCGCAGTTGCCGCCAAATACCTTAACGCCGTGAAGGAGGCCGGGCGCGTCTACCGCATGATACTCTCGGGACGGCGCGGGAAGGAGTTCATCCCGGAGGTGTCTCTCGATGAGTCGGACGCTCCGCAGTCGCCGGAAGAGCTTCTTTTCATTCTGGGGGCCATCGGCGCGGAGGGGATACCCGTCCGGACGATTGCCCCGAAATTCACAGGTTCATTTCTGAAGGGGATCGATTACGTCGGGGACAGGGGGGCGTTCGCCCGCGAGTTCGAACAGGACCTCGCAGTCGTTGCATTTGCGGCCGGATCCTTTCATCTTCCGGGGGACCTCAAGCTCTCGGTCCACACCGGAAGCGACAAGTTCTCCCTCTACCCCCTGATGCACAGGGCGATCAGGAGATTTGACGCCGGTCTCCATCTGAAGACCGCCGGGACGACGTGGTTGGAAGAGGTGATAGGGCTCGCGGAGGCGGGGGGGGAAGGCCTCCGGGCTGCGAAGGAAATCTATACGCTCTCGCTCGGCAGGTTCGACGAACTTTGCGGTCCCTATCTCCAGGTCATCAGCATCGACAGGTCGAAGCTCCCTTCTCCGGCGGAAGTGGCAACATGGTCGGGGGACGTCTTTGCCGGTGCGCTGCGTCACGACCCGGTTCACCCGGGGTTCAACCCGAACTTCCGCCAGCTCATCCATGTCGGTTACAAGGTTGCGGCGGAAATGGGCCACCGGTTCACAGACCTCCTGCGACACAACGCAGTTCCGGTCGGGAGAAACGTCACGTACAATCTCTACCACCGTCACATCGTGCCGCTGTTCCTGGGAGCGGGCAACCCGGATTGAGAATGGGAACAACATTCATCAATGATGATTTCCTCCTCGGCACGAGGTATGCCAGGGAGCTCTATCATGCGTATGCCGCCACGCTGCCGGTGATCGACTACCACTCCCATCTTCCCCCGGGTGAGATCTCCGGGGACAGGCGGTTCGATACGATGACGCAGATCTGGCTCTCGGGGGACCACTACAAGTGGCGGGCGATGAGGACGTGCGGCGTCGATGAGAGATTCATCACCGGGAACGGCTCCGACTGGGAAAAATTCGAAAAATGGGCGGAGACCGTCCCCAGGACACTCCGTAACCCGCTGTACCACTGGACGCACCTCGAACTTCGCCGGCCTTTCGGTGTGGAAGACAGGCTCCTCGATCCCTCGACGGCGAAAGGGATCTGGGACGAGTGCAATGCGAAACTTGCATCGGCCGGGTTCTCCGTCAGGGGAATACTCGCCCGGATGAACGTCGAGGTCGTCTGCACTGTCGATGATCCTGTCGACACGCTCGAATATCATGCGCTCATGATGGGTGATCAATCGCTCAATGTGCAGGTGCTCCCCACATTCCGCCCGGACAGGGGCCTGGCGGTGGAAAACCCCGCGTCATTCATCGCCTATTGCAGGGAGCTCACGGCGTCGTCGGGAACTGAGATATCTTCCTATCCGGACTTCATTGCAGCGCTGAAGTCGCGGCATGACTTCTTCCACAGCCGGGGGTGCAGGCTCTCGGACCACGGGATCGAGACCGCGTACGCAGCGGAGTACTCCCCGGTGGGCGTAGAGACCGCCTTCAAGCGGCTTCTCCGGGGTGCGAGTCTCGATCCCGTGTCCCTTCTCGGTCTCAAGTCCTCCATCCTCCACGACCTGGCGGTGATGGACTGGGAAAAGGGATGGGTGCAGCAGTACCATATCGGTGCGCTGAGGAACACGAATTCCCGGATGATGCGGACGCTGGGTCCGGACACGGGGTTCGACTCCATCGGCGATTCCGAGGTTGCCCGACCGCTTGCGCGCTTCCTCGATTCACTCGACAGGGACGACCATCTTGCACGGACGGTCCTGTTCAACTTGAATCCCCGGGACAACGAGGTGTTCGCCACCATGGCAGGAAATTTCCAGGACGGCTCCGTCCCCGGAAAGATCCAGTACGGCCCCGCCTGGTGGTTCCTGGACCAGTCCAACGGCATGACGGGACAGATCGAGGCTCTTTCCCATATGGGAGTCCTGAGCCAGTTCATTGGCATGGTGACTGATTCACGGAGCTTCCTCTCGTACCCGCGTCATGAGTATTTCCGCCGACTCCTCTGCGGGCTCCTCGGGGATGACATGGCCAACGGGTTGCTCCCCGGCGACGTCGGTCTGGTCGGGAACATGGTGCGGGACATCTGCTACTTTAATGCGAAGCGCTATTTCAGATTTCCGGACCGCCCCCGATCGCCGGCGGTTCCCTCACCCCCCTCCCCCACGAGGTCCCGGGCTTGAAAACCTACGGAGTGAAAAACCGATGACTGCACTGTTCGATCTCGGGGGGAAAACCGGGAATTCTCCCGCAGGGATCCAGTGAATATGCAAGAACTGAAGTGAATACGACGACGGTTGAACGCGCCGGCGCCCGTGGAGAAGTGGCGGGGACGGTGGGCCGGTACAGGTGGGTAATCTGCGCACTCCTTTTCTTCGCGACAACGATCAACTACATCGACCGCCAGGCGATCGGAATACTGGCGCCTTTGCTCCAGAAGGAGATCGGCTGGAACGAGATAGAGTACGGATATATCGTGACCGCGTTCCAGGCGGCATATGCGCTCGGGCTTCTTGTTGCCGGAAGGCTGATCGACAGGTACGGCACGAAAATCGGGTACTCCGTCGCAATCGTACTCTGGAGTCTGGCCGCCATGGCGCATGCCGTCACGCGCTCCGCGGCGGGGTTCGGAGCCGCGCGGTTTGCGCTGGGGCTCGGTGAGTCGGCGAATTTTCCGGCGGCGGTCAAGGCAATCGCCGAATGGTTCCCGAAGAGAGAGCGGGCACTGGCGACGGGGGTCTTCAACTCGGGGGCGAACATTGGTGCCGTCGTTGCTCCCCTGACTGTCCCTTTTCTCGCTGTCACGTATGGCTGGCAGGCGGCGTTCATCGTGACGGGGCTCCTGGGATTTATCTGGCTCATTTTCTGGATCCTCGTCTACGAACGGCCCGAAACACACAGGAAGCTCTCCCCGGCCGAACTCGGATATATCAGGAGCGATCCCCCCGATCCCGCTTCCGGGAAAATCCCGTGGGCGGGCCTCCTCAGGTACAGGCAGACCTGGGCGTTCGTGGCCGGGAAATTCCTCACCGATCCGATATGGTGGTTCTATCTCTACTGGCTCCCGAAGTTCTTGAACAAAACCTACGGACTCACGCTCACTGACCTCGGAGTGCCCCTTGTCGTCATTTATACGATGACGAGCATCGGGAGCATCGGGGGGGGGTGGCTCTCTTCCAGGTTCATCGCGCAGGGCTGGCCGGTCGGCCGGGCCAGGAAGACCGTCATGCTCATCTGTGCTCTCCTGATCGTGCCTATCGTCTCCGCCGCGAGCGTTGCCGACCTCTGGGTCGCCGTCGCTCTGATCGGCGTTGCCGCCGCCGCACATCAGGGATGGTCGGCCAACCTTTTCACGACGGCCTCCGACATGTTCCCCAGGGATGCGGTCGGCTCGGTGGTGGGACTGGGGGGAATGGCGGGTGCAGTCGGAGGGATGCTCCTTGCGACGTCCGCGGGGTTCCTGCTGGAATGGACCGGGAGTTATATGACGCTCTTCATTATTTCAGGGAGCGTGTACCTTGTCGCGCTGTTCATCATCCATAGGCTGGTCCCGACTCTCGAGCCGGTAAAGATCGAGGCAGGGTGAGACAATGAACATCAAGGAACTCGTCAGACTGTACGACTTCACCGGCAAATCGGTGATGGTGACCGGCGGGGCCGGCGTCCTGGCCGGGGAGATGGCGTGCGCGCTCTTCGGCTGTAATGCGCAAATCGCGATCGTGTGCCGGGACCCCTCGCACGCCGCCCCGCTCATGAAGCGGATCGAGCCGGTGGGTGACCGTGCCATCGTCGTCTTCGGCGACGTCCTCAAGGGGGAGACCATGCAGATCGCCGCCGATCAGGTGATACGTGCGTTCGGGAAGATCGACATACTCATCAACGCGGCGGGAGGGAACGACCCCCGCGCTACGTCGGGGGGCGGGAACAGTTTTTTCGACATTCCGGCAGAGGCGCTGAAATTCGTATCGGACCTGAACCTCCTCGGGACAATGATACCATCCCAGATCGTGGGGAAACATATGGCCGGGAGGGGAGAAGGGGTCATACTGAACGTTTCCTCGATGAACGCCTTCCGCCCCCTGACGAGGATCGCGGCATACTCCGCTGCGAAGGCTGCCGTGAGCAACTTCACGCAATGGCTCGCGGTGTACATGGCGCAGGAGGTGTCGCCGAACATACGCGTGAACGCGATCGCGCCCGGATTCTTCCTCACGAATCAGAACCGGTACCTCCTGATCGACCGGGAGACGGGGAAACACACCGACCGGGGAAAAAAGATCCTCGATCACACTCCCGCAGGACGATTCGGGGAACCGGAAGATCTTCTGGGCACAGTGCTCTGGCTCCTCTCCCCGGCTTCGAAGTTCGTCACGGGGATCGTGGTGCCTGTCGACGGCGGGTTTTCAGCTTTCGGTGGCGTCTAAAGGAGCGTGGCGATGTCCGGCATAACGGGGAAGGGTTCACTTGACGCGCCGCTCGACGTGCCGGCAATCGAGGAGATCTGTGCGGATGCCCTGTCCGCTCTCGATCTCCGGGGGAAGCGAGTCCTGGTTCTCATCCCCGACCATACGCGACACGCACCGATCGGGTTGTTTTTCCACGCCCTCTACCGGATACTGGGCCGGAGCGTGAAGTGCCTGGATTACCTCGTCGCCACCGGGACGCACCGGGCGATGGAGCCGGAGAGGCTCTACCGGCACATCGGCATTACGCCGGAGGAGCACCGGAGGGAATTCACAAACGTAAGCCTCCTCGCACATGAGCACGATAACCCCGCCGCGTTGAAAAGCATCGGCACGATCCCCGCCTCGGAGATCCGGACGCTCACTGGCGGTCTGTTCGTCCAGGATATCCCCGTGAGCATCAACAGGGCGGTCCTGGAGTACGACCATGTCCTCATCGTCAGCCCTGTGGTCCCCCACGAGGCGATGGGATTTGCCGGGGGGAACAAATACTTCTTTCCCGGCGTGGGGGGGGTCGACATCATCGAGACGTTCCATTGGCTGGCTGCCGTCATCACCAATCCGGCCGTCAACGGGGTGAAGGACACCGCCACGCGGCGTGTCATCGACAGGGCCGCACAGTTCCTCCAGGTCCCCCGCACATGCATTGCCTTTGCGGTGGACGACCGTGACCGGCTGGCATGCCTGTTTGTCGGCAGTCCGGAAGAGGCATGGTCCCGTGCGGCCGATTACTCGGCGAAGCTCCACATCAAGTACATCGGAAGCCCGGTCGACCGGGTCCTGGGTGTGACGCCTGATATCTACGAAGAACTATGGGTCGGCGGAAAGGCGATGTACAAACTGGAACCGGTCGTGGCCGACGGGGGTGAACTGATCATCTACGGTCCGCAGATCCGTGAGATCTCGTTCGTCCACGGCCGCGCAATCAGGCGGGTCGGCTACCACGTGAGGGATTATTTTCTCTCTCAGTGGGAGAAGTTCTGCGATGAGCCGAAACTGATACTGGCGCATTCCACAAACGTCCGCGGCGTGGGGTCGTTCGAACAGGGGGTCGAGCATCCACGCATCTCCGTGACACTGGCGACGGCGATTCCGGAAGAACTCTGCAGGGCCGTGAACCTCGGATTCCGGGATCCCCGGTCGATCGATCTGGACGCCTGGCGCCGGCATCCGGGGCGCGGCGACCTTGTCATTGAAAATGCGGGACAGGTCCTCTACAGGCTGCAGGAGTAGGAACCGGATGACGGAGAATATGCTGCGCCATCATCGGGAATCAGAAAGGAAGAAGAGATGGACAATGTGCTCAACATCCGTCCCCGGGGGGCTCTCGATCTGGTCTCCCTGGGAGCGCTGGTACACCGGCTTGATCCCGGGATCATCCCCTTCCGCAAGGCGGCTGAATGCCAGATCCACGTCAGCGGAGGTGAATACAACGTCGCTGCAAATCTCTCCGACTGCTTCCGCATGAACACGGCGATTGCCACCGCGATGGTGGAATATCCCATCGGCGACCTGGCGGCGGAGCGCGTGAAAGCGATGGGGGTGAAGCCGTTCTACCGGTTCTTCAAGCACAACGGTGTCAACGGTCCGAATATCGCCGCGGTCTACAGCGACCGGGGGCAGGGTATTCGTGCTCCGGTGGTTTTCTATAACCGGTGCAACGAAGCTGCAGCGCAGCTTCGTCCGGGGGATTTTGACTGGGAGACCATCTTCTCGGGGGGGGTCCGGTGGTTCCACAGCGGGGGGATATTCGCTTCTCTCTCGGCGACAACGGGGGAGCTGATCATCGAGGGGATGAAGGCGGCGCGGAAGGCGGGGGCTGTCGTAAGTTTCGATCTCAATTTCAGGGAGAAGCTCTGGAGCATCTGGGGGGGGGAAAAAAAGGCGGCGGACGTCGTGGAGCGGATCGTCGGGAACGTCGATGTCCTCGTCGGGAATGAGGAAGACCTCCAGAAGGGACTCGGGATCCCCGGCCCCAAAGCGAATGCGAAATCGAAACTCGACCCGGAGATTTTTCTCGGCATGATGCGGGACCTGGCGGCACGGCATCCGAATGTCAGGGTGGCGGCGACGACGCTCCGGGAGGTGCATTCGGCAAACCGGCACAGCTGGAGCGCCGTGGCATGGGTCAATGGCAAAGCCTTCAATGCGCCGGCATGCGATCTCGAAGTGCTCGACCGCGTGGGGGGGGGTGACGGGTTTGCGAGCGGATTCATCTACGGCCTTCTCTCAGGCGAGCCACCTGAGGAGGCGGTGAAACTCGGCTGGGCGCACGGGGCTCTCTTGACGACGTTTCCCGGAGATACCACGATGGCGACTCTTGAGCAGGTGCGGTCTTTCGCCGGCGGCGGCTCGGCACGCATACAGCGATAAGAATTCATACGGAGTGCACCGGGCGCGGCTCGTGGACGGAATGATTGTGCTCCCCGGGCCTACATCTTCAGCGTAAGCCCGACCCCGAGTGATCCGCGCGAGAACGAGTCATGCGAAAAAAGCCAGCCGATGTTGTCGGAAGCGACGTCGAGCTGGACCACCCAGATCTTCAGCCCGAACCCGAGGGCGAAATTGAAACGGTCCAATCCGCCGAACCCGACACCCGTCCTGATCGGGAGGAACTGCCATGGGCGGTATTCAAGCCCGAGCGAAAGACGGCCCACCCTGCTCGATCCCGGGAAATCCGAGAACCCCTGCGCGAAATCGCATCCCGCCGTCATCTCCCCGTAGAGGATCTTCTTCACCCAGCTGATTTGCCCGAGTTCGACCTGGACGCCCATCCGGAGTGTGGTCGGGAGTCCCACGGTGAACGCCCCGCCCGGTTTCGTGTTTCCCGTAACAGAATGTTCGAGTGAGTCCCGCTGGGCGCCGTTCATCGGATCATCGAGGTGCATCCGTCCCAGTCCGTAGACTTGCCTGACGTCTCCGTCCCAGCGCATCGAGCCGATATCGGTGACGCTGATGCCAGCAATCAGGAATTCATTCATCTCGGCGGATATCCCGAGGTCGACCCCAATCCCGCTCCCGGCGGGCGCAGGGAAAGGGGAACTCTTCAGGTCGGATTGCGATGTCACGCCGGCGAGGTCGACATTTGCGTCGAGCACGCCGTTGCTCCCCGCCGAGAGCCACGTGTTGTCACGGGTGACCGCCGCGTAGGCGAACCCGTGTACCAGCTTTACCGAGAGACCCCCCGACCAGCTTCTGAACCAGGGAACGGCCGGGAGGACGAATCCGGCGGAGAGAGCGTACTCACGCGTCCACGCGGCCGCTCCGGCGGCGCCGCTGAAGTCGTACGAGGAGGCGGGCGTCACCCCCTCGAGAAGAAATCTCGCGTACGACGAAGGGATCGCAGCGGTCGCAGCCACCCGTTCTGTCGCTGTGAGGGCGAATGTCGCGAATCCTTCGAAACGGATCGCCAGGCCTATGGGACGGACCTCCGCGTCGGCACTGATCCTTCCCATCCCCCCCGGGAACGCGTTCAGCAACTCCTGCTTGTCGCTCTCCGAGAGATTCCTCGCAACCCGGCCGGTCGGCGTTTCCACGCCCGTGAAGAACTTGTTGTAGAGGCCGTACGTCATGAAATCGCTCCCGACGCCGATTCCGATCGGCATCAGGCCGATCGTCACGGTTGCGTCGTCCCGGAGCGCGAGGTTCGCGGGATTGATGCCGACGGCATCGAGACCGCGCGAGGCTGCGACCGATGTCCTGGCCATACCCAGCCCCCGTATGTTGGTCTGCTCGCCGGCCAGAGTTTCGGGCGGCGTACCGGACAGCATGAGTGCGAGGAGGACGATTCCCGATACAGAAAGGCGGTTCGTTTTCATTTGTTCACCTGGTACTTGAATTCCGCCCAGATCCTGATCCTGATCGCCTGCGTTGATTCGAAGCTCACGGGATCGGTCCCCGCACTCGAGATCCCCATAAAGTAGGCCACGGAATACGCACTGTTGAATTGCTGGATCTCGGTGCCGGCAAGTTGTATGATCCTCTCCGCATGCGTGGGAGACTGCACGATTCCCCCCTGGACAGCGGGAGCGGGAATGCTGATCGAGTCCCCGGCGGTCTGCGGGAGGACGAGGAGAAGTCGCTTCGCCCGGTCCAGAAATCTCAGCTTCAGGGCAACCTGGAGCGGGATGGCGTTGTCGATCGAGACATGCAGTTGTATGCTGTTGATATTACCCGCGGTCTTCGCGTCGACCAGCGTGTGCCCCTGGCCGGTTCCCGATGTGTCTCCGATTGACGTGGTGTCGGCAAACAGCCCCCCGGTGAGGGAGCATATGAGGGGGAACGAAAGCTGGACCTGACCGCCGAACCAGCTGCTGTTCCCCATGGACTGCGGTGCCGAAATATCGTACTGCGGGTTGACGAGCACCGTCCCGCGTACGCGGAGCGAATCGGGGAGCAGGCCGCTGATCGAGGTGAGGAATCTCCCGACGTCTCCCGGCAAGAAGTCGATCGGCTGCAGGCCATTGCCTGTACTCGACTGCGGCACAGCCATCTCCGACAGGAGCTGGCCGCGGTTTCCCTCAGCCTGGAGTTTCAGGTCGAGCTGCAGTGGGAATCGTATCGTGGATTGCGGGAGAAGCCTCAGGTTTGCGGCCGGGACGTTCACCTGGCCTTTGAATTTCTTTGTGAGATCGCCGAGCTTCACCGGGAGAAGCGTGTTGATGTTGACCCACGTCGGCTTCATCACACCCACCACACTGTCTGCCACGATCGACGTCGCACTCAGCGCAAATGAGATATTGTCGTTTTCCCGGACCTTGACCGGGGCTCCTCCCCCCGCCGGTGTGAGGGAAATGGTCCCCGTCACGTCGAGCGCGGAGATGAAATTGCCGTCGGTGGAGTGAAGCCGGTACGCTCCGAGATCGAGCGTGCGGTCGAGGCCCTTCCCGGCTGGAAGAGAGACATTATCGGTGTAGGCGATCCCCGCGGGCGTCAGAAGCTCCCTGATGCTGTAGCTGAAGGACGCGTTCACCGGGAGCGCGCTCTGGAAATGAAGCGTAAGCCTCCCCGATTTCACGAAGAGCTCCTTCACCAGATTCGAGTCCTTGAGCGCGAGAGACATCGTCACGTTGTTCACGGCAACCTGCGCGGGGAGCGTGGTGACGATGGCACTGCGCACCATCATATTCCCGGCGACAAGTGTCGCAACGACAAGGTTGTCGGAAGGGATGAAGACAGGCTGTGTGCTTCCCGGTTCGGAGAGTGCGATTCCCGTGAGCGACAGTGTGCGTGTCAGGAACACCCCCGCAAGGTCCATCGATGCGACCGATTCGGTCCCGGGCTGAATCGGGCCCATTCCGGTGAAATCAAACGTGCCGCACGCGGTGCCGCCGGCGTCCTTGAGCGTGATCGGGCCCTGCACTGTCGCCGGAACCGGGAGGTTGTTGCGCAAATGCAGCTCGAGAGTGCCGCTCTGGAAGCTCACGGAGTCGAGCCCGGGGAGCATCACCTGCAGGGGCGCAACCGAAAAAGTCGCCGGAGGGATGGGCGTCGTCGTCCCCTTTGGAAACGTGGCGGGGAAAGGGACCGGGAGTACATAGGACGTGCCGGCGACGGAGAAGACGCCGAGCTGAACCTGCGATGAGCATGTGAACGGAGAAAGGCTGACGAGGTTTCCGAAGAATGTGGGGTCTGCCTGGAACGTGGTCCTGTACACGAGCTGCGTCCCTCCCGGCGTGATCCCGAGGAGACTGGAATCCTTGCTGATGAGATCGGAAAGTGTGTACGACCTGAGGGAGACGGGGGCGGTCATCTGCGTCTCCCACGTCGGTGCGACCGGTGCGAGAGGTTTGTTGACGCAGTGGAACGAGATTCCCGCCAGCGCGAGCACACAGATCGATCCCGCCGCTCTCTTTATGCGTTGTCTGATTGCTTTTTTCATGCTGCTGCGCTCCCCTTGATTCTCTGAGCCAGGTATGTTCAAATCCCATGCCCCGCGGGAGCGCCGGAGTGCCATATGGCACACCGACCCTAGCATCGCCGGCGTGAAGGGCTTATCACCCCCCGGGGGACGGGCGGAGCCTTACCTCCCTCCCTGCCCGTCCGTCGATGCATGTAGTTTCTTCAAAAAAAAACCATTATGGCGGACAAGGGTGACACGTGTGCGGAGAAGGGTCCGTTCCTTTCTCCCCGCAGGAAGGACGCAAAGAGAGAGGTTCCATGAGATGGGGGGACGCACCGGTGTTGACTGGCGCGTTCTGAAATGTTACATTCATCATCCATGAATCCGTCTTCTCTTCACGCCCGCACACCGATCCGGGCCACGACCCGGGTCCGCCATTTGGCCGTTCCGGCCTTCCTCCTGGTGGTCTCCCTTCTCCGGCCCGGAGAGCATGTGTACGCGCAGGATACCTCTGACGTGAACCCCGCCCGGCTCGCGATCGTTTCAGGTATCACGTTCGGAACAGTGATCCCCGTCCACATCTACCAGCAGAACGCCTGGTGGCAGGGAGCCCGGGCTCCCTTCCGATTCGAAAATGACTGGGCGTACGCGTTGAATGTCGACAAGCTGGGACATATGTACGCGGGATACCTTCTCTCCCGGACGTTCAGGTACTCGCTGGAGTGGAGCGGATTCAGCCGTCACACGAGCACGTTTTACGGGTCTGTGCTCGGATTAGCCTACCAGATGTATGTGGAAGTCGAGGACGGGTTCCACAGGATCTACGGCTTCAGCCCGGGGGACGCGTTCTTCAACATGATCGGCGCTGCAATTCCGCTTGCACAGTGGACGTTCCCCCTCCTCAGGAATTTCACGCTCAAATACAGCTACTGGCCGAGCACGGGGTACAGGAACGAACTGCGCGCGGGACAGGGGAGGGCGTTCCTCGACGACTACCAGGGGACAACAGTGTGGCTGGGCGTCGACCCCCATTTTTTGTTGGGGAGCCGCCTTGCGGATGCTCTGCCCCCATGGCTTGGCCTGGCGTTCGGCGTCGGGGCAAGGGACCTGGATGAGACTGGGGGCGGGCGACGTCAGGCCACGATTGCGCTGGACTACAATTTCTCCAGGATTCAAACGGGGAGCGACTTCCTCCAGGCGCTCTTCACGTTCGTGGACTTCTATCACCTCCCGGCGCCCGGCATCAGGCTTGACGGGAAACGGATCATCTTCGGGGTCTTCTATCCATGAAGGGGATGACCCTGCGCCATGTTACTGCCGCCCTCTTCTTTCTCCTCCCCGGTGCGCTTTGCGTCGCGCAGTCTCCCCCTGGCGGGTCCGCCCCTCAGGATTCCTCCCGGCAATTCGGACTCGTGTTCGACGTTCAGGTTGCCCCGCATTTCTCCTCGATCAACGCTTTCGCGGACGGGGGGTATTCGATCTCTCTCGGATTCGGTCTGAACTTCTCCCCCATGTTCCAGATGTCGATTCAGGTTTATACAGGGAGGGAGGAATTCCCCGCCGGCTCCGCGAAGCCTGCGGACGGTTGGCTCCCCCTGGGTGGTGCCTCGCTCGAGGGGACGTTTTTCCTCGCGTCCGGCCCCACCGTGCGGCCGTACGGAACCGCAGGCTATGGCCTGTACACGATTGCCGGAGGGAATGGTTACAACGGAGGTGGTCCGCATTTTGAAGCCGGCGTCGAGTGGGATCTCTCCCGGTATTTTTCGATCCGGGGGGGTGTCCAGTACACCATCATAAGTTTCCATGACCCAACGGGGGAAGCGTTCCAAGCCCTGGGCTTCGAGCCATTCACGGCACATTTTCTCGGCGCCGCGATCCGCTTGGCATTCTATCCGAGCGTCCTCCCATGAACTGATGTCCACGGGCCTCTGCTCCGCACCACCGGAGGAGAGAGGGGCTTTCTTTAAGGGCTTGTAGAATCTACGATAAAACCCCCAAGGAGGTGTAATTTTTCCCTCCTCCGGCGGGACTAATCGTAAAAAAGTGCGTTCCCCACCTCTATTGCATATGTCCGTCTGAATGCCGGTTTTGGTACAGGATTTGTTTATACAACGGTCAAATGAAAAGCCGGCGAATCGGGACGTTGAGGCCGGCGACAAGAGTATCAGACTGAGACCGGGGGACTTATGAGAACTATCGCAATCGTCGTCGCGCTTTTCGGAGTGATCTTATTCTCGAAGCTGTACCTCGCGGAGCCCTCTACCGCCGACGGGCAGCAGGTGGTCGCAAAGCTTGTGCACGACAATTCGCTGGGGAGTATGAAACTCTCGGATTTCAGGCAGACGGGCGGGAAAGAATACATCCTCTCCGGTGTGCGTGTATACATCATGACATTCGAGGGATCCGTGGAATGCATGAACTCTCCGGAGCAGGCCACGAATGTCGTCTTCGCGTTCGACCGCCGGGAAGGAACAAAAGTGTCTCCCATGCGCGCCGGTGACCGCCGCATTGTGAAGGGCGCGATACAGTTCGAGAAAACATCCTACGCCTGGGTGGGACAGCCGATGTGACGCTCCTCGGGTAGCCGATCGTGAGTTGACCGGCCCTTCTCCTGCCGTTTCCGCGGCGTGGGAAGGGCCGGTCTCATTCCTTCCTCCTCCGCTCCACCGATCGCAATTCTTCGTTTGGAGTTCTCCGGTTTCCTTCTAAATTAGCAGTTCATGACGAGTTCCTATCAGCCCCGGCTGAAATCGGCGGGACTGTCAGCTTCAGACACAGAAGGGATTTGTTCCATGTATGACATGATTGTGATCGGGGCCGGCCCCGCAGGGATAAGCATGGCATCCGAGGCCCGCGCCGCCGGCATCAGGGCCGGGAACATTCTCATTCTGGAGAAGGCGGGGGAACACTCGTTTTCGATCAAGAAGTACTACCCGGACAACAAGCTGGTGACCGCGAACTACAAGGGGTTCGAAGCCGCGTGCACGGGCGTGATGTGTCTCGTCGATTCGTCCAAGCATGAAACGATCTCCTACCTGGACCGGACGATCTCCGAGAACTCCATCACCGTCCACTACGAAGAAACGGTCTTCAAGATCCACAAGGAGACTGCGGTACAGAGGTTCACGATCACGACGGACAGCGGTTCGTATGACGCGACGGTGGTGGTGATCGCAATCGGCATACTGGGAAAACCGAACAAGCCGGGATACAGGATCCCTCCTTCGCTCAAAGACCGGATACTCTTTGACGTGACAACCACAGACGTGACCGATGCGGATGTCCTCGTCGTCGGCGGCGGCGATTCAGCGTCGGAATACTGCCAGTACCTCGTGCAAAAGGGGAACCGGATCACGCTCAGTTACCGGCGCCACGATTTTTCCAGGATGAACGATATCAACCGCCAGAGCATTCTCGCGCTGGCGGAACGCAACCAGGTCGGGGTCCTGTTCGGCTCCAACGTCACAGGTCTGACGGATGCATCGGGGAAGCCCGGCGTCGCGTTTGCGGAGCCCGGGTTCGGGACGAGAAGATACGACTATGTCCTGTACGCGCTCGGGGGGACGACACCGCGCAATTTCCTGAAGACGATCGGCATTGAATTCGACGGCGAGGAACCGTACGTGCAGGAGGCGCATGAAACCAATGTGCGTGGAATGTTCCTCATCGGCGACCTGAGTGCGGGGACAAGGGGGGGATCGATCATCTGGGCATTCAACTCCGCGAACACGGCGATGAAAAGGATCTGCCGCGAATATCTCAGGTGCAGTGCGGACCCCTCGTCACCGAAGTCCATCCCGCAGTGAATCTCACGCTCCCGTACCGGGCGCGTCACCGACACAATTCCCGTTCACTCCCGAGGACCCCATGCCCCATCCCCTGTTCCGCAGGAAGAATCTCGATGCGATACTCAAAGAAGCCGAAGAGCCCGACCGGCAGCTGAAGCGGGCTCTCGGGGCGTTTGATGTGATCATGCTCGGTATCGGCGCAATCATCGGATCGGGGATTTTCGCGACGATCGGGACCGCGGTCGCAGGAGATGCGATGCGCGCGGGTGCGGGACCCGCGATCGTCCTTTCATTCATACTGACGGCGGTCGCGTGCGCTTTCTGCGGCCTCTGTTACGCGGAATTCGCATCGCTCGTCCCGATATCGGGCAGCGCCTATACGTACTCCTATGCGACGCTCGGCGAGCTGGTCGCCTGGGTGATCGGGTGGGATCTTATTATAGAATACGCGGTGGGGAATGTCGCGGTCGCCATCGCATGGGCGGCATATTTTCACCAGCTCTGTGTCGGACTCGGCTTCCATATCCCGGCCTGGTTGGCGGTAGACTATCGTTCGGCGCACCAGGCGGCCGACGCCGTTATCCAGTCCGGCCAGACCGATCCCGCCGTCGTCCTGGCACATGAAGCCTGGATTGCGCATCCGGTCGTCGCGGGGGTCCCGCTTATATTCAATGCGCTCGCGGTCCTGATCGTCATGCTCATCACCTGGCTGCTCGTCATCGGGGTCAAGGAATCCGCACGCGCAAACAACGTGATGGTCGCCATCAAGCTTATCATACTATGCTTTTTCATCTACTCCGGCGCGAAGTTCGTGAAACCCGCGAACTGGAGTCCCTTCATGCCGAACGGCTTCCACGGCGTCTGGGTGGGAGCAAGCCTTATTTTTTTCGCGTATATCGGGTTTGACGCGATATCCACGGCGGCGGAGGAATGCCGGAAGCCGTCGAGAGACCTGCCGATCGGCATCATCGGGTCGCTCCTGGTCTGCACGGTCATCTATGTGGGGGTCGCGCTGGTTTTGACCGGAATGGTACCCTGGAACCACCTCGGGGTTGCCGACCCGCTGGCAGCGGCATTCGCGTACGTCGGCGCTGATGTTTCCGCCGGTATTGTCGCCTTCGGCGCCGTCGTGTCGATGAGCGCCGTCCTGCTCGTCTTCCAGTACGGCCAGCCCAGAATATTCTTTTCCATGTCGCGGGACGGCCTTCTCCCCCGTCACTTTGCCAGCGTTCATCCGAAATACCGTACTCCCCACGTCACCACGATTTGGACGGGGGTCGTGGTCGCGGCGGTCTCGGCGATCGCCAATATCAATGAGATCGTCGAGCTGACGAACATCGGGACACTCTTCGCGTTCATTCTCGTGTGTGCGGGTGTGATCGTCCTTCGGCACAGAGAGCCCGGGAGAAAGCGGGCGTTCCGGACGCCGTTCGTTCCCCTCATCCCGGTCCTAGGGATACTCTCCTGCATCTATCTCATGATGGGACTCCCCGGAGTCACCTGGCTGAGGTTCGGCGTGTGGCTCATCATCGGCATGGTGATCTACTTTGCGTACGGGTACCGGAAGAGCCGCCTGAGGGGTGCCTAGACGAAGGGATGGACCGGGGAATGTGAACGAAGAGCTCTGAACCGGGGGGGGCCGTTACTTTCGCCTGCGCACGGGGCGTTTTCGGGGCCGGTTCTCAGGCAAGGGGAAGCATCCGTGCGCGTTGAGGGCTCTGATCATACGATCATGCGCCGCCTGCGGAAGTCGGGGGGAAGGGACAGAACGGTACAGGCTGACCGTCCGTTTGAGCGACGCGAGGTACGCTCTGCAGTCGCGGCAGACCCTGAGATGCAGCCTGATCTCGCGGCAGCGACGGGTCCCGAGCTTCTGGTCGAGGTTGTCGCAGATGTGGAGATAGACGTCAGCGCACTTCATCTGCCATTCCTCCGGACCGGGCGTGCCATGTACGGCGTGAGCTGATCCCGCAAGAACGCGCGCGCGCGGCGGAGGCGCGATTTTGCAGCCTCCTTCGATATCCGGACGATTTTCGCAGTCTCTTCCGTCGATTTTCCCTCCATATCCCGCAGCGTGAACACGATCCTGTACTCGGGGGGGAGTTTCCCGATCGCCTTCTCGATCTCGGCGCGCAGTTCCTTGTCCAGCACAAGATCAGCCGGCGTCTCGTCCCAGCGGGCGATTTCATGTGTGAACTTCCCGTCCGCCGACGTCTCGGGAGACTCCAGCGCCTCCAGCGATTCCTCGATCTCCCGGATCTTCCGCCTGCGGTGCCTCATCAGGCAGTTGTTCGTCACGATGGCATACAGCCAGGTGGAAAACCGGGACCTCCCGTCGAACGAGCCGAGTTTCCTGAACACGTTGATGAACGTGTCCTGGAACGTCTCTTCGGCCTTCTCCCGGTCACGGCAGAGCTTGAACGCGTACCGGTACACGGTCTGTTCGTACCGGCGGACGAGCTCGCTGAACGCCCGCATATCACCCGCGCGGGCGGCTGCAATCAGCCTCCCTTCTGCGAGTTTTTTGATCTCTCCGCCTGTCACTTGTGAGATGCCGGGATGGTTCAAAAGGGTTCAGCGGCGTTCCCCCGCTACGGCGCCGTGGCCTCGACGCTGGCTTCCTCCATCGAGGGGTCGATCGTCACGTGCAGAAAGTTCGGCCGGCAGCAGACCTGGCAATCCTCCGTATACTCCTGCTGCCGCCCCGCCGACGAATCAACGAGCGTGACGTTGACCTGGAAGCAGAAAACGCAGACAAATGTCGTTTCTATCTCCATTCCTCCAAGATACCATTCGGCTGGCTGTGGAGCAACCCGGAGGTTTAGTTTCTCGCGAAAAATCCTTATATTTTACTCTCCATATCCGAACGAAAGCTTCCGACCGATGAATCTTCGCCCGGCAGTCCTCCTCCTGCTCGTACTGGTCCCCGTCTTGTACGCGGGGCTCACCACCGTGTACGGGCTTTTGTTTTTCGGTGATTTCCCCCGCCTGGCCCGCATCAAGACTCCGGCCCTGCTCGTCACGGTGACATTCCATTGCGTCTATCTGATCGTCAGGACAATCGCGTTTGATCATCCCCCCATCACCTCGGTGTTCGAGATCATGACCGTGCTGGCGGCGTCGATTGCGATCGGGTACACCTATATCGAGCTCCGGACCAGGGAGAGCGCCACCGGCTTTTTCATACTCTCTCTCGCATTGGCGTTCCAGACCGCCTCGTCGCTGTTCATCAGGGACCGGTTCGACATCCCGGTGTATCTCCACAGCATTATCCTGGGGTTTCACGTCTCCGCCGCCCTGCTCGGGTACACGGCGATCTCCCTCTCGGCCGCCTACGGGTTCCTCTACCTCATGCTCTATCACGAAATCAAATCATCCCGGTTCGGGCTGATCTATAACCGGCTCCCCAATCTCGAGATGCTCGAAACGATGAGCCACAGGGCGGAGGTGTTCGGATTCGTGGCCCTGGGCGTTGCCATCATCATAGGGGTGATCTGGCTCCCGCGCGTGTTTCACGATTTCTCGTACTGGGATCCCAAGCTCGTCGGGACACTGGTGATCTGGTGTCTCTACGCGCTTGCCCTCGGGGCGAAGAGGCGGCTGGGCTGGCAGGGGAGGAAGACGATGATCATCACGCTGGTGGCATTCTGTTTCGTGTTCCTCTCCATGACCGTGATAAATCTCTCCCTGAGCGGCTTCCACAGCTTCCACTGAGAATGAACCTTCACTCCATCGGGATCAGCCACCACACCGCGACACTCGACGTCCGCGAAAGGATGTGGCTTTCGGACGATGAAATCAAAGCCACCCTTCCCCGGCTGAAGGAGCAGCAGCACTTTGCCGAGTGCGTGCTGGTCTCCACATGCAACAGGACCGAGCTGTACGGTGTCGCCGCGGGTGAGAAGGTGGATGAGGCCGCGCTGAAACGGTTCCTCATCGATGCGAAAAGTGCCGCCCCTTCCGTCAGCGAGGAACATTTTGTTTCCGCGCATGCCGGCGGCGCGATCACCCACCTCTTCAGGGTGGCCGCCGGGGTCGAATCGATGGTCATCGGCGACGTCCAGATCCTCGGCCAGATCAAGGACGGGTTCAATCTGGCGAAGGAAAGCGGGACCATGGGGCCGGTGATGAACCGGCTCATGCAGGCGACGCTCCACGTCGGCAAGCGGGTGCGGACCGAGACATCGATCTGCGAGGGGGCGGTGTCCGTCAGCTACGCCGCCGTGGAACTGGCGAGCAAAATCTTTGCAGACCTGGCGAAGAAGTCCGTCCTGCTTATCGGCGCCGGCGAGACCGGCGAACTGACGCTCCGACACCTCGTGGGGAAGGGGATCGGCCAGGTGAGGGTTGCAAACCGGACGCGCGAAAGGGCGGAGGCGCTCGTGGCGGCGATGGGAGGGACGGTGATCGACTACGAAGAGATCGTCGATGCGCTCCGTTCCGTGGACATCGTCGTCACGTCCGTCACGAGCCCGTCCTACATCGTGCAGCCCGACGAGGTCCAGAAGGTCATGAAACAGCGGTCCAACAACCCCCTCTTCATCATCGACATCGGCCTCCCGAGGAATGTCAACCCGGCGGCGGGGAAAATAGAGAACGTCTTCCTGTACGATATCGACGCGCTGAGCACGATCGTGGACCGGAACCTCGACAGACGCAGGGGGGAGATGCCGAAAGTGACAAGGATCATCAGGGAGGAGCTGATCTCCTTCCTCCGCTGGCAGAACTCGCTCGAGGTGGGCCCGACGATTCAGGAATTCCGGGAGTCCCTCGAAGCGATCCGCTCGCAGGAGGTTATGACGAACGTCAACCGCTTCAAGCCTGAGGACAGGGAGTTGCTCGAGCTTGTGACACGGAGGATAGTGAACAAGATCCTTCATGGACCGACAACCGTGCTGAAGCAGGGGGCGGAAACGGGAGCCCACACCGAGGATGCCGTGAACCGCGTGAAAGCCCTCCGTGAGCTCTTCGGTATCTCCCGGAACGGCGGGGCGGGCCATGAAGAGTAAGACGCTGAAGATCGGCAGCCGGGGGAGCGATCTCGCACTCTGGCAGGCGCGATGGGTGGAATCGGCAATCAGGAAGATCGCTCCGGCCTGCGACATTTCCATCGTTGTCATCAGGACCACGGGGGACAGGATACTCGACTCACCACTCTCAACGCTGGGGGACAGGGGGCTCTTTACGCGAGAGATCGAGGAAGCCCTCCTGGGGAAACGCATCGATTGTGCGGTTCACAGCCTGAAGGACCTTCCGACGGAACTCCCTCCCGGGCTCACGCTCGGCGCCACCTGCCGGCGCGAGGACGTCCGGGATGCCTTCATCCCGCACCCCGTCAACCCGGTCCGGACGCTCCTCGACCAGAAACAGGGGGCGGGCATCGCGACCGGCAGTCTCCGGAGGAGGAGCCAGATCCTCGCGAAGCGGCCCGACATCCGGATCGTCGATATACGCGGCAACCTGAACACCCGCATGCAGAAGCTCAGGGATTCGGAGTGGGCAGGCATGATACTGGCGTGCGCAGGCGTCACGAGGCTGGGATGGGAGGAAAGCATCGGCGAGATCATCCCCGTCGACGTCATTCTCCCGGCGGTGGGACAGGGAGCAATAGGCGTGGAAATCCGGGCCCGGGACACCGGGACCGCCGCGATGATCGCAGCCCTGGACGATCCGCCCACCGCCCGCGCCGTCGAGGCCGAGCGTGCATTGCTCCGCACTCTGGAGGGAGGGTGCCAGGTCCCGATCGGCGCCTATGCGCGGATCGAGAAGACGGGTGAACGGGAGGTGCTGCATATTGATGCGGTGGTGGCCTCCCTCGACGGCAGGACGGTGGTCCGCGGCAGGACACACGGCCACCCCTCCGGAGCCGGAGAGATCGGCAGGGCTCTTGCAGAAACTCTCCTTGACGGGGGGGCGGACAGGATCCTGCGTGATATCCGCGCCGGCGGCCCTCCCCCATGACGATGCGCAACCGGATGATCCTCATCACGCGGCGGCAGGGGCAGGCGGGAGAGATGATCCGGGAAATTGAACTTCGGGGTGGGACTGCCGTGGTGGTGCCGATGATCGGCACCGGCCCTCCCCGCTCATGGACAGAGTGTGACGCGGCGATCGGCCGTCTCGGGACATATGACGCGCTCATCTTCACCAGCGTGAACGCCGTGGAGAGCTTCGTCGGAAGGACACGTGTGCTCGGAGTCCCCGCCTCGTCGCTCGCCGAGGCGCGGTCGGTGGCGGTGGGCGAGGCCACCGCTTCTGCACTGACAGGGAGCGGTCTCACCGTCCTCCTCGTCCCCGAGAAATTCGCCGGGTCATCGCTCGCCTCGGCGCTGGGAGATTCACTGTCGGGAAAGCGGGTTCTTCTCCCGCGGGGGAACATCGCGCGCGATACGGTGCCGGATGCCCTTCGCGAGGGGGGAGCGATCGTCGAGACCGTGACCGTCTATGTGACATCCGGACCGGAGGTGACCGACCGGCGGGGCTTCGTCCACCGTGTGCTCTCAGGGGAGTTCGATGTCCTGACGTTCGCCAGTCCTTCGGCGGCGGTGAACTTCGGGACGCTCTTCCGTGCAGAAGAGTTGCGTGCCGTCCCCGATCATGCCAGGATTGCCGTGATCGGTCCCTCGACGGCGGACGCCGTGAGGGTGCTCGGGCTCGAGGCAGATATCGTTGCCCGCGAATCGACCGCCCGGGGATTGGTCCTCAGTATTGACGAATACTACCACTGAAAGCGTATGACCAATGATCTCTTCCTGCGCGCCTGCAGGAGGCAGCCCGTCGACCGGACCCCCGTCTGGATAATGCGCCAGGCCGGCCGCTACCTTCCCGAATACCGCGCTCTCCGTGCACGGCACGACTTCCTTACGATGTGCAAAACCCCGGAGATCGCCTCGGAGGTCACAATCCAGCCCGTCGAGATCATCGGTGTGGACGCGGCGATACTCTTTTCCGACATACTCGTCGTCCCCGAGGCGATGGGGATGCACCTGACCATGGTGGAGGCGGAGGGACCCCGGTTCTCCACGCCCCTCCGGTCGGCGGACGACCTGAGAGGACTGAAGCCTGTCGATCCGGAGCGGCAACTCCGGTTCGTCATGGATGCGATTGCGATGACCCGCCGGGGACTCAACGGGCGCGTCCCCCTGATCGGGTTCTCGGGCTCCCCCTGGACGCTTGCCTCCTACATGATCGAGGGGGGTGGGTCGAAGGACTTCCGGAACATCAAGAAAATGATGATCGATGAGCCCGCACTTCTCAAACAGATCATCGATCTCCTCACGGTGACCGTCCGGAGGTATTGCGAGGCCCAGGTTGCGTCCGGTGCGCAGGCGATTCAGATATTCGACACCTGGGGGGGAATACTCGACCCCGATCACTACAGGAAGTTCTCCCTCGATCCGATGTTCGAAATTGTTTCAAAGATGCAGAGGGGAGATGCTCCCGTGATCGTGTTTTCAAGGGGGGCCGCGCATGCGCTCAAAGACCTCGCGGCGATAGGGGCGGACGTTGTCGGACTCGACTGGACCGTGGATATCGCCTCCGCGAGGAGCCTGATCGGAGAAGGCGTAGCCCTGCAGGGAAATCTCGATCCGGCATTCCTGTATGCCTCTCCGGAGAACATACGGAAGGAAGTCCGGTCGGTCTTGCGGGGATTCGGCCCGGGTCCGGGCCACATATTCAACCTGGGACACGGCATACTCCCCGGCATTCCGGTAGACCATGCCATCGCGATGGTCCGATCGGTGCACGAGGAGAGCCCCGCGTTTCATCTCTAGGTGCGTTGTGCAGGGCGTGCTGAAAGTTCATCAGAAGCTCGATCCGAAGGAATGACAATGACGCTACGGGGCACCCGGCCCGGAAGGAAAGCCGATCGCCGGAACGATCTCTTCACCGCGGAAATCCAGCTCCGGACTCTCGCCGCCCTCGGCGCACTGCGGAGCGACGGTGTCCCGCTTTCCCGTCTCCTCCGGCAACTTGCCGGAGTTCTGCGAAGGGAGACCGGATCCGGGTTCGTGTACATCCGGGCATCCGGCGCGCCGGGAAGAACCCCCGCGCTTTCGGCGGTCGCAGTGACTTCGCCCGGCCGCGCAGGCCTTCCCCCGGGCGAGCCGTTCCTCCTCTCCGGTGTCCGCCCGGGAAAAGTGCTCGTCGTATCCCCCGGGGTCCGGGGGAAGGTTGCGCGTCAGGTGCGGACGCTTGGCCTCATGAACCTGGTCGTCCTCCCTCTCCGCGTGGGGCGCCGCCTCCGGGGCGTGCTCGCCCTGGGGTCGCGGGAGAAATCTGTCGGGGGAGCGGCGGACCTCCGTTTCCTGCAGCATTGCGCACTCCAGGTTGCCGCGCTTCTGGCACAACGGGAAGAGCGCGAATTTATGAGGGATGCGGACGAGAAGTACCGTTCGCTTCGACTGGGGATGCCGGACACCCTCATCTTGCTGGATCCTCTTGACGGGAAGATCATCGATGCAAACCCGCAGGCCACCCGATTGACGGGATTCTCGCGCGGCCAGCTTACGGGGAAGACAGTCTTCAGCCTCCATACCCCTGCGGTGGCGGAAAAGCACCGCGCCGAGCTCAAACGGCTCCGGCGCGCCTTCACGCAGTACGGCCCGATCGAGTTCCTGCGGCAGACGGGGAAGCCGGTTTCCGCCGAGATCAATGCCCGCCTCCTCGCGCTCGGGGGGAAGGCAATGATACTCTGCATCGTGCGCGACATCAGCGAGCAGAAGAGGACGGAGGTGAAGCTCGCGGCGTCCGAGGAGCTCCTCCGCATCATCGTCGAAGGGACTCTGGACATGTTCTTTTATGTCCACGACACCGGCGGCGTCTTCACGTATCTCTCCCCCTCCGTGGGGAAGATCACGGGCTTTCCTCCCGAACACTGGGACTCCCGGTACAAGGATTTCCTGACGCCGAACCCGATCAACGACAGCGTCAGGGGATATGCGGACCGGGCGCTGAAGGAGGGGATCCCCGCACCCACATACACCTGCGAGGTGCGGCACGCCGACGGGAGGCCCCTCCTCCTGGAGATCAACGAGAAACCGATTTTCAAGGAAGGGACGGTGATCGGCATCCAGGGGGTGGCGCGGGATATCACCGAAAGGAAACGGCTCGAAGAGGCGATACTCGAATCACGCGACAACCTGAACAGGATCCTCGACCAGACCCCGCTGGCAGTCACGGTGCTTGACGCGAGCGGCAACCTCATCGATGTCAACGAAGCCTGGCTGCGCCTCTTCGGGGCCGCCGGGAGGGAGCTTGTCGTCGGGAAGTTGAATGTCTTCCATTCGCAGTTCATCAGGGGGACGGGTCTCGCGGACGGGTTCGCCGCGGTGTACAGGGGGGAGATCGTCGATGTCCCCGCGACCACCGTGGATCCCCGGAGCGCAGGGTCCGAGCTGCCCCTGAACGGCGTCGAACGGACCGTGCACGTGCGTATGTTCCCTGTGTTCGAGCGGAACGGGAAGCTCGTGAACGTTGTTGCGATGATGGAGGATGTGACCGAGAGGCGCCGCCTCGAGGAACAACTCATTCAATCCCAGAAGATGGAGAGCATCGGGCTCCTCGCCGGAGGGATCGCCCACGACTTCAACAACATCCTGGGGGGGATCCTGGGATACGCGTCGTTCGTGAAGACGCAGGTGCCGAAGGAAGACAGGATCTATCCCCACCTGGAGACCATCGAGCGTTCCGCGCTGAGGGCGGCGGAGCTGACCTCGCAGCTCCTCGGGTTCGCCCGCGGAGGGAAGTACGTCGTCGGACCGCTCATCATCAATGATCTCGTCCGGGAGACTGCGGACCTCCTGAGGGGGACGATCGAGACGAACATCGCGATGACGACCGGTCTCGATGCTTCATCTCCCGTGATCGAGGCCGATGCCTCGCAGATGCAACAGGTATTGATGAATCTCTGTGTCAACGCAAGGGATGCGATGCCCGGCGGCGGGGAGCTGACGATAACGACGACGCGCCTCGACGCACCGGATGCTTTCCTCCGGTCGATCCCGGAGGCAAGAGGAGGACGGTTCGTCCGCATTGAGATCGCCGATACCGGCATAGGGATCGAAAAGGCGATACGCGGAAAAATCTTCGATCCGTTCTTCACGACGAAGGAGAAGGGGAAGGGGACCGGGCTGGGACTGGCGACGGTCTACGGCATCGTGAAGAACCATAACGGGTTCATCAACGTCGAGAGCGAGATCGGGTCGGGGACGACCTTTTCCGTCTATATCCCCGCCGTCGACAAGGTGGCTGCAAAGGTCCAGGAGGACGAGTCCCGCCCGCAGGGAGGCCAGGAGACGATCCTCGTGGTGGACGACGAAGAGATGATACGGATGCTCGTGCGGGACATACTCGAGGAAATCGGTTACAACGTCCTCTCCGCAGCAGATGGCATCGAGGCGGTCGAGCTTTACAAGGAAAAGGACGGGGAGATAGATCTTGTGATACTCGACATGACGATGCCCGGGATGGGAGGGAGGGAGACGTTTGAGAAGCTTAAAGAGATGAATCCGAGCGTGCGCGCCATCCTCTCCACGGGCTATGCCGCGGACGAACGGGCGCGCCAGATGCTGGCCATGGGGGTGAAGGCATTCGTCCAGAAACCCTACCGGATTGACGACCTTGCCTCTGCCGTGCGCAAGACACTCGATTCCCCCGGAACCTAAAGGAGGGGCGAGGCATGGGAACAGAAAAACCGGTGGGAGTCGTGCTCCTGCAGCTCGGGGGCCCCGATTCGCTCTCGACGGTCGAGCCGTTTCTCTACAACCTGTTTTGCGACCCCGATATCATCGACCTCCCGCTGGCCTTTCTCTTCCGGCGCGCGCTGGCGAGGATCATTGCCAGGCGCCGCGCCCCGCGCGTCCGGCAGTTCTACGCACGGATTGGCGGCAGGTCTCCGATTCTCAAGCTGACACTCCGGCAGGCTTCGGCTCTGGAACGGGCGCTGCGCCCCGCCCTCGACGCGCGGGTGGTGATCGCCATGCGCTACTGGCACCCGATGACCGACGCGGCGATCGATTCGCTGGTCGCCGCCGGCGTCGAGAAGGTGGTACTCCTCCCGCTCTATCCGCAGTATTCGAGGACCACGACGGGTTCCAGCGTCCGGGAATGGGAGAGGGCGCTCCGGCGCAGGGGGCTCCGCCATTTCCTCGTCCGCACCGTCACGGAGTACTGCGAGCACCCGCTCTATGTCGCCGCTCTGGTGAGGAACATCGGCATCGCGCTGAGACGTGTTCCACCCGCCGACCGGACGGCCGTCCATCTGGTTTTCAGCGCTCACGGGACCCCGGTCAGCCTGGTGCGGAGGGGGGACCCGTACCAGGCACAGATCGTGAAGACCTATAATGCCGTGGTGCGGGAAGGGAAATTCGACTTGCCCCATCATCTCTGCTACCAGAGCAAGGTGGGACCGCAGCGCTGGCTCGAGCCATCCCTGGATGCGACGATCGATCGGCTCGCGCGGGAGCACGTGTCGCACCTGATCGTCATCCCGGTCGCTTTCGTGTCGGATCACTCGGAAACACTCTGGGAAATCAATATCGAGACGCGACAGGAGGCGCAGCGTCTCGGCATAAGGTATTTTGACATGTCTCCGGCGCTTCACACGGCTCCCCAGTACATCGCGGCCCTCAGAGATCTGGTCATGCAGAAAGCGACGCCGTGACCGGACACAGGGACGTCGTCATCGTCGGTGCGGGTATCTCCGGTCTCACGGTTGCATACTATCTCCGCCGCGCCGGAGTGAGCCTCACGGTCCTGGATCCCGGCGATGCGCCGGGAGGGACGATGCAGACGCTCACGGACGGGGGCTGGATGGTGGAGACCGGGCCGAACAGCGCGCTGGAAACGACCCCCCTGTTCGGGGAAATGTTCGACGGACTCGGCATCACCGGGGAGCGGCTGTACGCCGAGCCTGCCGCCGACCGCCGGTACATACTCAGGGACGGCGTCCTCCACCCGCTCCCGATGTCGCCGGGGGCGTTCGTCAGGTCGTCTCTCTGGTCCGTGGCAGGGAAACTGCGTCTCATGAAAGAACCATTCGTGGGCCGGGCGACGGAAGAGGAGACGGTTGCGCAGTTTGTTCGCCGCCGTCTCGGGGAGGAGTTCCTGGACTACGCGATCAACCCGTTTGTCGCCGGCGTGTATGCGGGAGATCCCGCGGCGCTCAGTGTACGGGCGGCATTTCCGAAGCTTTACGCGCTCGAGGAACGGTACGGGGGACTCATCCGGGGGATGGTGCGGGGGGCAGGCGAGCGGAGGAAACGGGCCGAGAAGGCAAAAGACAGGGCGCGGATGTTTTCGTTCAGGGAGGGGATGCAGACGTTCCCGATGGCACTCGGACGATCGCTCGGGGATGAACTCCGTCTGAAGTGCACGGTGACCTCGGTGGAGCGGAAGACCCGCCCCGCGGGGACGCCGGAGTTTCTCGTCCGTTACAGGCGGGAGGGGGACCCGGGCTCGCTTGGGGCTGCGGCGGTGGTGCTGGCGGTGCCGGCGTACATCGCGGGGAATTTCGTCCGCCCATTTTCGGAGTCTCTTGCCGCGGCGCTCGAAGGCATTTTCTATCCGCCGGTCGCGGAGGTTTTCCTCGGGTTTCCCGCCTCTGCCATGGGACGTCCGCTCGACGGTTTCGGGTACCTGATCCCGGCCCGGGAGGAAAGAAAGATACTCGGAACGATCTGGTCTTCCGCACTCTTTCCCGGCAGGGCCCCGGCGGGTCATGTCGCTCTGACGACATTCGTGGGGGGAGCGAGGCAGCCGTTGGTTGCGGGACTGGGAGACAATGCACTGACAGAGATTGTCGCCTCGGAGATCCGTTCCCTCATGGCCGTACACGGGGATCCGGTGTACGCGAAGATCATACGCTGGGAGAAGGCCATCCCCCAGTACAACCTCGGCCATCTCGCGCTCGTGGAGGAGATCGGGGGTCTCGAACGGCGGGTCCCGGGGCTGTACCTCTGCGGGAACTACCGCGGGGGGATTGCAGTCGGAGACTGCCTCGCGAGCGGGGAGAGATTGGCCCGCCGTATTGCCGGCGAAATGCGAAATTCTCCTTTCGGGAGCCCCGCACGAACGGCGGGGGACGGGAGGGATCAATAACAAGCATGAAGGTGCACAGATGAATACCGTCGAAACAAACGTCGCTTCGTTCCCGGTGGCACGGCTCCGCCGGCTCCGTATGACGGAGACACTGCGGGGCATGGTCCGTGAAACCCACCTGAGCCCGGACGATCTCATCTATCCGCTCTTCGTCGTCCCGGGATCGAATGTAAAAAAAGAGGTTTCTTCGATGCCGGGGGTCTACCAGATGTCCGTGGACCAGATCGTCCGTGAATGCGCCGATGTCCATGCGCTCGGGATCCCCGCCGTGATATTCTTCGGCATACCGGAGGAGAAGGACGAAGTCGGCTCCGGTGCCTACGATACTCACGGCGTCGTCCAAGAGGCGCTCAGGGCCGTGAAAAAGGAGGTCCCGGACCTTTTCCTCATCACCGACGTCTGCCTCTGTGAGTATACATCCCACGGGCACTGCGGGATCGTCCGGGGGAACGAGATCGTGAACGACGAATCCGTCGAACTCCTCGCCCGCGAGGCGCTCTCGCACGCCGAGGCGGGAGCCGATATGGTCGCCCCTTCGGACATGTTCGACGGCAGGGTTGGCGCGATCCGGCGGGCGCTGGATGAGCATGATTTCCGGAACATCCCCATCATGTCTTATGCGGCGAAGTACGCGTCCGGTTTCTACGGCCCATTCAGGGAGGCGGCGGAGAGCACACCGAAATTCGGCGACAGGCGCTCCCACCAGATGGATCCGGCAAATTCCGACGAAGCGATCAGGGAGGTGGCACAGGACATCGCCGAGGGGGCGGACATTGTCATGGTGAAACCGGCGTTGCCTTATCTCGACGTGCTCTACAGAGTGAAGCAGCAGTTCGGGATGCCGACCGCGGCATACAACGTCAGCGGCGAATACGCCATGGTCAAGGCGGCCGCACGTCTGGGGTGGATAGACGAAGAGCGCGTCATGATGGAGATGCTCACCGGGATCAAACGGGCGGGGGCCGACCTGATACTCACGTACTTCGCGAAGGCCGCGGCGGGTCTCCTCAGGAGGAAGCGGTGACGGGTGACGTGAAGACCCGGAGATCCGATGCGCTGTTCGCGCGCGCGCTGGAGCTGATTCCCGGAGGGGTCAACTCACCCGTCCGTGCATTCCGCTCCGTCGGGTGCTCCCCGCGTTTCATCACGAAGGCGGAAGGTGCACGCCTCTGGGATGAGGACGGCAACGAGTACATCGACTATGTGGGTTCATGGGGACCGATGATACTCGGCCACGCGCACCCGCGGGTGATCGGTGCGGTGATCCGTGCCGCTGCTTCGGGGACCAGTTTCGGCGCACCGACGGGGCTCGAAGTGAGAATGGCGGAATTGATAACGCGGCTCGTCCCTTCCGTGGAGATGGTCCGGATGGTGAACTCCGGCACCGAGGCGACGATGAGCGCGGTCCGCCTCTCACGGGCGTACACCGGGCGTGAGAAGATCATAAAGTTCGAGGGGTGCTATCACGGTCACGCCGACGCGTTCCTTATCAAGGCGGGTTCCGGCGCGATGACGATGAGTGTTCCCGACAGCCCGGGGGTCCCCGCGGGAGTCGCGGCACAGACGCTCACGGCCCGCTTCAACGACCTGGATTCCGTGGCGGCGCTCCTGGGGCTCCACCGCCGTGAGGTGGCGGCACTCATTGTCGAGCCCGTTGTCGGGAACATGGGGTGCGTCCCTCCGGAACCCGGATTCCTGGAGGGACTGCGACGTCTCTGCACGGAAGAAGGCGTCGTTCTCAT
Organism: Ignavibacteriota bacterium; assembly: GCA_003158475.1. GTDB lineage: Bacteria > Bacteroidota > Ignavibacteria > UBA10030 > UBA6906 > Fen-1273. Next base: position 44,743 of record PMJR01000066.1, read on the forward strand.
TTTCGACGAGGTGATGACCGGATTCCGGCTTGCCCTCGGGGGAGCGCAGCAGCTTTACGGGGTGAGGCCCGACCTGACGACACTCGGGAAGATCATCGGCGGGGGGATGCCTGTCGGCGCATACGGCGGGAAACGTGAGATCATGACGATGATCGCGCCGGCCGGACCGGTCTACCAGGCGGGGACGCTCTCGGGGAATCCGCTTGCAATGACCGCCGGGCTCGAGACACTGACAATCCTGGCCGGGGACCCCGGCCTCTACGATCAGCTGGAACGGAAATCACGGCGGCTGGCGGAGGGGATTGCCCGGACGATCGACTCGCTCGGGTTGCCGCTGACGCAGAACCGCGTGGGTTCCATGTCCACGCTCTTCTTTACCCCCGGACGTGTCATCGACTATGCGGGAGCGCTCAAGGCGGACACAAAGCGCTTCGGTGTGTACTTCCGTGAGATGCTCCGCCGGGGGATCTACCTGGCTCCCTCACAGTACGAAGCAGGCTTCATGTCGGTCGCGCACACGGACGAGGATATCGACAGGACGATCGACGCGAACCGCGAGGCGCTCACAGCCGCATTCACCACAAAGTAAAAGGAGGCGCATGTTTACACTGACCTGCGGATCCTACAAGATCGGAGGGGAGATCCCGGTGAAGTACGCACATCGCCCGATCCCCGGGGCGGAGAACATCTCCCCGGCATTCAGCTGGGAGGATCCTCCGCCGGGCACCAGGTCCTTTGCTCTCTCGATCGTGGACCCCCATCCCGTGGCGAACAACTGGGTCCACTGGTTTATCATCGACATTCCCTTCCAGGAGCGATCGCTGGGGGAGGGTGCGTCCGGGACGGGGAGGCTTCCCTCGGGAGCAAAGGAACTTCTCAACTCGTACAACGAGAAGGGCTACGGAGGACCCGCACCGCCGAAGGGTTCGGGGTCACACCCGTACGTCGCCACGCTGTATGCTCTCGATACTCCCTCGCTCCCTCTCGGGAAAGACACGGTTCTTTCGGCGTTCCTGAGGACGATCGAAGGGAAGAGCATCGCCGAGGCCTCCCTGACGGCGTACCACGAGCGGAAGTGAGCTGCTCATTGCGCGGTGTCTTTTACAGCATTCCCCCGACATATTGCGCAATCGCCGGCGACGCCGTCAGGCCGGGAGATTCTATCCCTATCAGGTTGATGAACCCCGGGAGTCCCCGCTCACTCTCCTCCCGTATCACGAAGTCTCTCGGCGGCTCCCCCGGTCCCTGCAGCTTCGGACGGATCCCGCTCATGTCTGGAGTGAGGTCTTCGTCACGGACATGCGGGAGTAACCGGCGGACGGAAGCGCCGAAGGCGCCCCGTTTCTTTTCGTCGACGCGGTAGTCCAGCACGCGACCCTCCTGGTACTCGATGTCCGGGCCGAACTTCAGGCGTCCCCCGAGGTCCACGACCGCATGGACGCCCAGCGTTTCATTGGTCGGGACCGGGTAGACGAGCCGGCTCACGCATCCGCTCAATGATGCCGGCAGGGCGAAATAGCATCCCCTGCTGTAGTGGAGCCGGTACCCTTCCCCATCCACGTCGATGCCGGCAAGCGCGGCGATCGTGTCGGACTCCAGTCCGGCTGCGTTGATGACGCGTTCCGACGTGATCGTGGAGTACTCCCCCCCCTCACTGACAGTGATCAGGTAGTCGTTGGAACGGCGTTCCACCCCGACAACGGTGCAGTGCGTCTGCACCTCGGCTCCCTGGTCCTTCGCTGTTCTGTAAAAGAAATCCATGAGTCCGTGCGCGCTGATGATCCCCGTATCCGGAGAGAAGAGGCCGCCGACGGTGACGATCTGCGGCTCCAGGGCAAGGACTTCCGCGGCGGTCATCACGCGGAGCGAGACCCCGTTCTCCGATCCGAGAGCGCGGAGCCGGTGGAGTTCCCCTTCCTCCGATGGACGTGTGGCGGTGATGATCTTTGTGATCCGCCTGTGGGGAATGCCGTGGCGGCCGCAGATTTCATACAGGAGACGGTTTCCCTCGACGCAGAGCCGTGCCTTCAGCGAACCGTTGGCGTAATAAATTCCCGCGTGGATGACCTCGCTGTTGCGGCTCGAGGTCTCCTGACCGTACTTCGGATTCCTCTCCAGGAGGTACAGAGGTGCGTGGCGCCGGGAAAGCTCTGCGGCGATCGCAAGGCCGACCGCACCACCGCCTATGACTGTGAGAGCGGCATCCGGCATGTTCAATTACTCCACGATGTGCGGTGATTCCACAAGGACCCAGGTCTTGTCCGGCACGGTGCCCGCGGCGCGGAAGAAGTCCGCCGTGTCCCTCTTCCTGGAGTTGACCCTGACCCTGAGTCCCGCGGAATAGAGCAGGAGGGGGATGTCGTTTTTCGAGTCGCTCGCCACCAAAAGGGGGATGAGGTCCGTGTGACGCCGGAGGGCGTCGATTTTGCCGGTGCGTATGGGGACAGGCTCCTCTGCCCGGTCCGTCAGGAGTCCGTCACGCACTTCCAGATCGATCCCGATGATCCGGTCCGGGGGTATGCCGAAGCGCCGGAACACCGGCACGACGCTCCATTTGTTGCTCCCTGTGACGACCCAGATGTCGAATTTCCGTTCCGTGAGCGCGCCGATCAGTTCCACGGATTCCCGGATGAACCTGGCGCCGCGGGAAAGATCGCGCCCGCCGAGCCGCCTGATCCCGATCGGCGAGGAGATCTCATCCTCGAACGTTGCGTCCGCCAGCGCGTGCACTTCCGCCGGCGTGTATCCCGCAAAAAGGCGGACGATGTCGGCGCAGGCCTTGACCACCGCCCCCGAGGCGATCTGGTCGAAATACCGCGAGAGAAGAATCTCCGCGAATCTGGGGTACGCAGGACTCCCCGCCCGCTCGGCGGGAACAAGTGCCGCCAGTTCCTCGTACAGGCTCCCGAGTTCCCCGCGCCGGGGATGATCCGGCCAAACCAGGGCGGGAGACCGCCGGAAATGAAAATGCTCGATTTGGCGGTAGAACATCGCCTCCCCCATATCCCCGTGAACCACCGTCCCGTCACAGTCAAAAACAGCGACGGGGCGGGGGCCCTGATCGTGGTTCAGGTGTCCGGCGAGGAATGCCGCGACGGCGGGGTCTGTCAGTATGGACATGTCGTGTGAGAGAGACGTTCCCCTCAAAATACGAAGGGAGGGGCGGAAGAGCAACATTGCAACTCACCGGCGAAAGAAGTATATTGATCCATGACGTGTGCCCGACCGAGCAAGTCCGCCCCGCTTTCCCCGGGACGGATTTTCTGTTATTGACGATACCGCATGAACGCGATCCGGAATTTCTGCATCATCGCCCATATTGATCACGGCAAGTCGACGATCGCCGACCGCCTTCTCGAGCGGACCGGCACGATCACGCCCCGCGAGATGAAGTTCAACCAGGTCCTTGACGACATGGACCTCGAACAGGAACGCGGGATCACGATCAAGCTGCACGCCATCCAGATGCACTACGCGGCGAAGGACGGATCCTCCTACACGCTGAATCTCATCGACACGCCGGGACACGTCGATTTTTCCTACGAAGTCTCCCGGTCACTCGCCGCCTGTGAAGGGGCCATACTGGTCGTGGATGCGTCGCAGGGTGTGGAAGCACAGACCATAAGCAACCTGTACCTTGCGATCGACGCGGGACTCGAGATCATCCCCGTCATCAACAAGATCGACCTGCCGAGCGCGACGATCGACGCCGTCAAAGGGCAGATCAGGGATCTGATCGGCTGCCGCGACGACGAGATCATCCTGGCGAGCGCGAAGGCCAACATCGGCATCGACGAAATACTGGAGGCGGTTGTCGGCCGCATCGCATCCCCCGCGGGGGATCCTGCCCGGCCCCTCCGCGCCCTGATATTCGATTCGGTGTTCGACGCCTACCGCGGGTCGGTCGTGTACATCCGCGTTGTCGAAGGGACGCTCCGGGAGGGGGACAGGATCATGTTCTTCCACACGGGGAAACCTTTCGACGCCGAGGAGGTGGGGGTCCTGGAGATGAAGCGGCTCCGGACGGGGGAGCTGGCCGCAGGGAACGTGGGGTACCTCATCGCCGGGGTGAGGGACGTCCATGACACCAAAGTCGGCGACACGGTCACCTCGGCGGCGCACCCGGCAGAGAGTGCGCTCCCGGGATACAAGGAAGTGAAACCGATGGTCTTCAGCGGCGTGTACCCGACGAATGCCGAAGACTTCGAGGACCTCCGGAGCGCGATCGCAAAGCTGCAGCTCAACGACTCCTCGCTCGTCTACCAGCCGGAAACATCGACGGCGCTCGGGTTCGGATTCCGGTGCGGTTTTCTCGGCCTGCTCCACATGGAGATCGTCCAGGAACGGCTCGAGCGCGAATACAACCAGAACATCATCAACACCGTGCCCAATGTGGAATACCGGGTGACACGGACAGGAGGTGACGTCGTTCTCGTGGACAACCCGTCCACCATGCCGCCCCTGGGCGAAGTCGCCATGGTGGAGGAACCGTACGTCAAGGCGCAGATCATCGTCCCGGTGGAATATGTCGGGAACATCATGAAGCTCTGCATGGACCGCCGGGGGGTGTACCGGAACACGACCTACCTCGATCCCACGCGGGCGGACATCGCATACGACATGCCCCTGAGCGAGATCATATTTGATTTTTATGATAAATTGAAATCGACGAGCCGGGGGTATGCATCGTTCGACTATGACCTCCTGGATTTCCGCGAATCGGACCTCGTCAAACTCGACATCCTCCTCAACGGGGAGTCTGTCGATGCGTTCTCGTGCATCGTGCACCGGGACAAGGCGCACGACTGGGGGAAGAAGCTCTGTGTGAAACTGCGCAAACTGATACCGAGGCAGATGTTCGAGGTGGCCATCCAGGCGGCGATCGGCAGCAAGGTCGTCGCGCGAGAGTCGATTTCCGCGATGCGAAAGAACGTGCTGGCGAAATGCTATGGGGGCGACATCTCCCGCAAGCGGAAGCTCCTGGAGAAACAAAAAGAAGGAAAAAAGCGTATGAAGCAGGTGGGGCGCGTCGAAATTCCCCAGGAAGCGTTCCTGGCGGTTCTCTCAATGGAAGACGAATAAGGAGGCCCATGGCAAGAACGAACCGGTCATCGACGGAGAAGGAACATCGGGAGGTCAAAAAGGAGCCCGTCAAGGACTTCCTGAAGGACCTGGTGTTCGTGCTCGTGTCGTTTTTCTTCCTGAACAGCTTTGTGCTCGCTTCGTTCGAAGTCCCCACCGGGTCGATGGAGAACGAAATCATGGCGGGCGATTTCCTTTTTGTCAACAAGTTCATCTACGGCGGAACGACACCGCGCACGATTCCCTTTACCAACGTCCGGCTTCCGTGGTTCAGGGTCCCCGCCCTGCGAAGCGTCGGTCGCGGCGATGTCATCGTGTTCGAATTCCCCGGGCAGCGCGAGGAGATCCAGTCGCCGGAATTCATGTTCTATCTCAAGCGCTGCGTGGCGCTCAGCGGAGACACGATCCAGGTTGTCAACAGGATCCTGTACATCAACGGGACGCCGGCGCCGATCCCCCGGAACATGAAATTCAACAACCTGAACCCGCGGCCGCAGGCATACGCGGACCCGAAGATCTTCCCCCGCGACGCACCGTTCAACGAGGATTTCTGGGGCCCGGTCACGGTGCCGAAGAAAGGGGACGTCCTTGACCTGAACGCTTCCACCTACATGCGGTGGGCGACATTCATCGTACGGGAGGGACACCGGGTGCGCCTTGACGAACGGGCACGGGTCCTCGTCGACGGCGTGGCGGTGACGAGGTACGTCGTCCAGAGGAATTACCTCTTCGGCATGGGGGACAACCGGGACAACAGCCTTGATTCACGGTTCTGGGGGTTCATCCCCGAGGAGAACATCGTGGGGACCCCCATGATCGTGTACTGGTCATGGGACCCGGACAAGCCCCTGAGCAGCATCATCGACAAGCTCGGGTCGATCCGTCTCAGCCGCATCGGCTCCCTCATAAGGTAGCATGGAAAGGACGCCGGCCGGGGGAACCGGCCCGCGCCGGGCGCGCGTCTTCCGCCGCATCCGGGACGCAGCGGAGATCCTCGGATTGACCGTCGCGCTTGCGCTTGCGGTGAAGACATGTATCGTCGACGCGGTCCACGTGCCGAGCGCCTCCATGGAAAACACGCTCTTGGTGGGGGACTTTGTCCTCGTCAACAAGTTCGTCTACGGTCCCTCGACGCCCCGGTTCCTGCCGATCGTGGGGAGCAGGCTCCCTGCGCTGCGGCTCCCGGGCCCCGGCTCGCCCGCCCGGGGGGACGTGATCGTGTTCTACGCGCCGGAGGGGACCCCTCCGCGGCTCTATGTCAAGCGCCTGGTGGGTCTTCCGGGAGATACCGTGATGCTTCGCGGCGGGGCGTTGATCGTCAACGGACAGGAGGTCGCTCCATCCCCGTCGGCGAAACCGGCGCGAAAGCACGCGGCCGACTTCGGTCCGGTCGTTGTCCCGAAGGCCGGGGAGACGATCCTCTATTTTGTCCTGGGAGACAACCGGGACGACAGCCTGGACAGCCGGGCGTGGGGATTTGTGCCGTTCGACCGGATCGTCGGGCGTGCCATGATGATCTACTGGTCGGTGGACGGCCGGACGGGGATCCGTTGGGGGCGACCCGGTACCGTCGTCCGATAGCCTGTTCCTCAACTGTTTTTACAATAGACTGCGATGTCATCTCTGTACGTTCATATCCCCTTCTGCCAGCGCAAGTGCGTCTACTGCGACTTCTATTCCATTGAGACAGTCTCCCTCATGGGGACGTTTCTCGACGCCCTCGACACGGAAATCGCACTTGTCGGACCGGTGGGGGAGGGGGTGTCGTTCGACACGCTCTTCTTCGGAGGAGGGACACCCTCCCTGCTCGCGCCCTCTGAGCTCGAACGCGTGATGCGTTCTCTCCGGAGTGCATTCGCGATCAGGGGGGATGCCGAGATCACGCTCGAGACCAATCCGGGGACCGTTTCACTCGAGAAGCTGCGCCAGTACCGGTCTCTCGGCGTAAACCGCCTCAGCATCGGGATCCAGTCGTTCGATGAAAACGAGCTCCGGTTCCTCGGCAGGATTCACGACGCCGCTGAGGCGTCCCGATGCGTCGGTCTGGCGCGCGAAGCGGGCTACGGAAATGTGAGCGTCGACCTTATCTATTCCCTCCCCGGCCAGACGGTGGGGGAGTGGGAGAGAACGCTGTCAACGGCGCTCGCCCTCGGTCCGGATCACGTTTCGGCATACAGCCTGATCGTGGAGGACGACACGCCGCTTGCGCGGATGGTTTCCGCAAAGCTGGTGTCGCCGAATCCCGTCGAGGCCGAAGCGGTGCTCTATGAGCACACCATGGCCGTGATGGAACGGGCCGGATTCGAACACTATGAAGTTTCGAGCTATGCCCGGCCGGGATTCAGGAGCCTGCACAACTCCGCGTACTGGTCCCACGCGGGATACCTCGGCTTCGGGCCCTCCGCCCATTCGTTCTGGGCCCAGGGGAACGGTGGCAGTCAACTGCGGTGGGCGAATGTGCCCGCCCTCAGCAGGTACTGCGGCAGTCTCCGGAAGGGTGAACTCCCCGTCGCGATGCGTGAAGAGATGACGTGCGCGCAGCTGTGCAACGAGCGGATCTTCCTCGGGCTGAGGAGCTCCGGCGTGGACCTCCGGAGGCTGGGAGATGAATTCGGGCTGCCGGCGGACAGGCTTGCGCTTGCCGGGGCACTCGTGGAGGACGGGGCGGCGGTGATGGACCGCGGCACACTGCGCCTGACGGCCCGCGGGTACATGCTCTGCGATGAGATTGCTGCGCGCATGATGGTGTGATGTCCTCCCCCCACTTCCCGGGATTCAGGTCATGAGAGTACTCGTCACGGGGATCGATGGCTTCGTCGGAAGCCATGCCGCCGAATACCTGCTCGGCATCGACGGGATGGAACTGCACGGCACGCATTTTCTGCATCAGCAGACCGGCAACATCGACCATCTCCGCGGACGCATTACCCTCCACGAAGCCGATATCGTCGACGCGGAGGCCGTGCGGAGCATATTCAAGGCTGTGCGTCCCGACAAGGTGGTCCACCTGGCGGGGCAGGCATACGTTCCCACGGCGCTGCGCGATCCGTACGGGACATTCAGCGTGAACGTCATGGGGGGCGTCGCGGTGCTCGACGCAGCCCGGCGGCAGGCGGAAGAAAGGGGTACGGGGCCGGATCTCCTCCTCGTCAGTTCGGGGGAGGTGTACGGGAAACCCCGGCTGGAACCGATCAACGAAGAGTCGCCCGTCAGGCCGGAAAATCCGTATGCTGCGAGCAAGGCGAGCGTCGATCTCATCGGCCAGGCGTACCGCCGCACGTTCGGCGTTCGCGTCAGCGTCGTCCGTCCTTTCAACCACGCCGGTCCCCGTCAGAGTCCCGTCTTCGTCTCTTCTGATTTCGGCCGCCAGTTCGCGCTCATCGCTGCGGGGAAGAACGAACCGGTGATACATGCCGGCAATATCGACGTACGCCGGGATTTCACCGACGTGCGCGACGTGGTCCGCGCATACTGGGCGATCCTCACGCACGCCTCCGAACACACCGTGTTCAATCTCTGTTCCGGGCGCGTCGTCGCCATCCGCGATCTCATCGACATGTTCCAGCAGGTGTCGGGAATACGGGTGACGGTACGGACCGAGGAATCACGGACGCGGGGAGGGGAAGCGCCTCTGATCGCCGGGAGCTATGCACGGTTGCGCGAGGCGACCGGCTGGGAGCCCATGATCCCGCTCGAGAAGACGCTGGCGGATGTCTTTGCATACTGGACCGCTGAGATCGATTCACGCGGATGAACATTCTTGTCGTCAACTGGCAGGACATCACCAACCCGCTCTCCGGCGGCGCGGAAGTCCATTGCCATGAGATCTTCTCCCGGATCGTCCGTGGCGGACACCGCGTGACCCTCTGCTGTTCGTCGTACCGGGGATCGGTGGGGCGCGAGAGCATCGACGGGATCGAGATACGCCGCTTCGGGAGCAGGCCGTTGTTTAATTTTGTGTTCCCTTTCGCGTACCTGGCCTGCCTGCGCGGGGGGGACTATGATGTGGTCGTGGAGGACCTCAACAAGGTCCCATTTTTTTCCCCCCTGTACGTGCGGCGTCCGCTCGCCGGAATCGCCCATCATCTTTTCGGCAAAAGCGTCTTCCGTGAAACGGACCTCCTCTCCGCCGCCTATGTCTACGTGATGGAGCGTTGCGCAATGGCGCTCTACAGGACGAGAATCCCTTTCATGGTCGTCTCCCGGAGCACCGAACAGGAATTCCTCGCCAACGGCTTCTCCCCCGGCCGGCTCGCCGTCATTCACAACTGCGTCGATCACCGCAGGTACAATGTCGGCGAGGGGACGAAAAGTGCCGGTCCCCTTGCCGTGTATTTCGGACGGCTAAAGAAGTACAAGAGCGTCGATCACTTTCTGCGTGCGCTCCCCGCCGTCCTTGCCGCCTTCCCCCCCCTTAAGGCGGTGGTCGCGGGGGACGGGGATGATCTCGAACGGCTCCGCGAAACGGCGCGCGGGCTCGGGATACAGGACGCGGTCGAATTCACGGGGTTCCTCACCGAAGCGCAGAAGGTCGACCTCCTCCGGAGAGCCTGGTTCACCGTGACGACTTCGCTGAAGGAGGGGTGGGGACTCACGGTGATCGAAGCGAATGCGTGCGGAACACCGTCGGTCGCTGCGGATGTTCCCGGACTCAGGGATGCCGTCAGGGAAGGAGAGACGGGGCTTTTATTTCCCTACGGGGACATCGGAGCGCTGAGCGCCCGCATGTTCCGTCTCCTGGAGGACGGGGCGCTCCGGCGGCGTCTCGGGGAGGGTGCTGTGAGATGGGCTGCGACGTTCGACTGGGATGACGCGGCGGAAAGGACTCTTGCGTTTCTCTCGGGCGTAACCGGAGAATCTCCCCGCGCCCCGGAGAGCCCCTCCCACGGGAAGAAACTCACTTCATGAGACGCTTGATAAGCCGTATCTGCCGCAACTGGCCCTTCACGTTTGCCTCCTGATCGTTTTCCCGGACCGTCAGTTCAAGAATTCCCATGAAATTCCGAACCTGATCGCCCGCTCCCCTCCGGGATAATACGGCGTGCCGAAGTACCGGTTACCGGCCAGGTTCTCCCATATGAAATGGATGTACGCATCGCCGATGTGTCCGATCAGGAAAAAATCGGCGCTCGCGGTCGTTCCGAGCGGCGTCCCGGTGTTCGCCACATACGCGATCATCTCCGGATTGAACAGGAATCCTACGTAGGGGAGCGTGAACCGTCCCCTGAAACCGGTCTTCAGCTCCAGCTTGTCGTTCACGAGTTTCTTCCGGTAGAAGAGGCCCCCGCTCCCGGAGAACTTCGGATATGCCTGAAGTATTGCGCCGCCGGATTTCTGGAGAAGGTACTCCAGGTTCCCCTCGAGCGAGAATGACCAGAAGCGGACGTCGAGATGCGCGGTGACCCCGCTCGTGTTTACCGCGGGACCGTTCGCGATGACTGCGCCCGGGAAGGGGGAAGCCGTTCCGTTGTAGGGGGTGAATGTGATCGGGTCGGTAACCGTCCTGTGAAAGAGCGCCAGGCGGACCGTCCCTGTCTCCGCAGTCCCGAATGTCGCTCCCGCTTCTTCAACAGTGTGGTGTTCGGCGACGATCGGCCCCGTCCGTACCACAGTGGAATCGGTCCAGAAGAGCTCCTGGTAATTCGGCACGCGCCACGACTGGCTCACTCCGCCGTAGAGGCTGAGCCATCGTCCGAAACGGAGCGTTGCGTCCGCACCGTACCCCGCGTACTCTTTCCCGAGGTACGAGTCGATCCTCGCGTAGAGAGCGACCGCGACGGGACCCTCCGGATCGATCTCCTCCTTTCCCCAGAGTGCCCCCACGACGTTCCGGCGCCGTCCGAGGTTCGGACTCCCTTCGATCTGGCGGAGTTCCACATTCCCCCCGACGCCGAGGTGCTGGAAACCCGTTGCGACGTCCTGTGTCGCCTGGACACCCGTCCAGGATGAAACATGGTCCGAGGAGACCCCCGGTGGAAAATCATGGTAGGGGTCCTCCCGTTCCCGGAACTCTCTCATCGTGTGGGAGTAATACAACGTGAGGTTCGTGACGTCTGCGGTGTCCCCCAGGAATGTCCCGACAAGGGAGAGATCGAAGTCGTTCCTTGTCACCTTTTCGTATGTGCTGTCCTGTTTCATAACCGCGAGTGTATTGTCGAACGCGGTCAGAAAGCCGCTCAACGTATCAACCACACCGCCGTTCATCTGCGTCTGTGTCGACGTGTGATAGTGGGAGAGTATGAGGTTGATGTCATGCGATATGTTGTACCTGATCTTCTCTCTTGCGTTCCAGGCGTCGTGCGCTTCGCCGATGAACCTCCCGTCCGTCGTCTGGTGCTGAAAACCGAGAGTGACGTTCATTTTCCGCGATATATTCTGGCTGAACGTGCCGTCGACGTTGGAGTAACCGTACGCGCCTTCGGAGTAGTTGAACTTGGTAAAAGGCTTGTTGCTGTTGTAGTTCTTTGTCACGAGGTTGACCGCAGCGCCCGTACTGTTGAGGCCGTAGAGGAACGCCCTGGGTCCTGTCACCACCTCGATCCGGTCGGCATATTCGGCCGTGAAATCATACAGCTTGAACACGCCGGATGCGGGGTCGTTCAACCCCCTCCCGTTGGAGCTTACCCTTGCAGCCCGCCAGTCGACCCCATCGAATGTGGCCTGGCTGTACTGTCCCTCGCTCTCCTGGTCCATCATGAAGACTCCGGGGAAGGACTCCAGTATCCCCCCCAGGGAGCGATAGTCGAGCCAGTGGAGGTCCCGGCTTGTCCTGACCCCGGAGGTGTCGGCGAACCGGTCGAGCGTCCCCACGAGGGACGGCGTGCTCATCCTTCCCAGCGTGTCCGCTGCCGCCGCACTGGAATCGTTCCTCCCCTGTCTCAGGGAGTCGGCCGCCGCATGACGGATCCGAAGTGAGTCCTCGCGAGGAGTACGGGGTCGCGTGGAATCCGGAGGGGGTGCTTGTGGCGCCAGCGCTGCCGCCATCTTTGGCAGCGGCTTCGGTAGCGCCGCAGGCGCCACAATGACGCAGAGCAGGAGCAGGCAGAGAGCGATCAACGCCCTCCTGCGTCCCGGCCGCCGTCGGACTGGTTCAGATCTGGTTCGGGACGCAGAACGTCGCAACTTCATACCCGGGAATGTGGGGGAGTGATAAACGTCCGGACGCCGGGCGATGTGAGCGAAGCCGCTGCGAGACCGGCGGCTCCCGTGTCATGAAAGAATCCGTAGACTGATGACCCGCTCCCCGACATCGACGCAAAGAGGGCCCCGTCCCTCGCCATCGATTCCTTGATGGACCGGATCACGGGGTGCTCCCGGAAAACGGGAGACTCGAAATCGTTGACCAGGTGTTCGCGCAGGAGGAGGGGATCCGACATCCCGCGGAGGAGAAGGGAGCGGAGGTCTTCCTGATCCGGCCGTTCCGGCGGTCGCGGGACGATGCGCGAGTAGGCCCATCGTGTCGAGACCTGGACAGGGGGTGTGCACAGGAGAATGGCGAACGGGACGTCGAGCCGGAAGTATTCCAGAACCTCTCCTCTTCCCGTCCCGAGCGCGGAGTCCTCCCCGAGGAAGAACGGGACGTCGGAGCCCAGCCGGAGTGCCAGTGCACGGAGATCGTCCTGGGGAAGGCTCTTCCCCCACAGCGCAGGGAGTGACCGGAGCACAGCAGCGGCGTCCGCGCTTCCACCCCCCAGGCCGGCCCCGATGGGTATGCGCTTGGTGATGTCAATTCGTACTCCGGGTCGTACTCCGGGCCGCACCTCCGTTCCTGCATCGAGCCTTTCCCGGAGCATCAGTGCCGCGGCGTAGCAGATGTTCGTCTGATCAGAGGGGGCCGCGGCATCGGTTGTGTGCACCGTGATGGCGTCCGAGGGACGGAGAAGGATGTCGTCGAAGAGGCCGATGCGGTGGAAAACCGTGCGGATCTCGTGATACCCGTCGGTCCGCTTCCCCGTCACACGCAATCCGAGATTGATCTTGGCGTATGCCCTGCAACTGATCTGGGGGGGAATGGGGGACATGGTGCTGAAATATACGCCCGAAAGAGCGCGAAAGCAAAACACGGGGAACAGGATCGAACAGGGGTAACGCCCCGTCTCCGTGCCCCTCGGCACGGGCGGTGTCCCACGGCACAGCTGGTTGACTCTCGTCGGAACCGGGATTACATTATAAACATACAGTTCATTGATCAGACGGCTTCTTGTGTCCTGTTTTTGGGGAGAGGGGCCGTTTTTTTTGCTTTCGCATAAGGATGCGGGACTCGGTCCTTGGACGACAAACGCAAACGCAAAATCGCGCTTCTCTGAGGAGAAAGACGGCCATGAGACATGTATTGCTCTGTTCCATAGTGGCATCATTGGCTCTATGTGCGGACTCCTCGTTCTCACAATCCAGCTGGTTCTGGCAGAATCCATCACCGACCGGTCAAATACTCAACGCGGTTTCTTCTCCTGATACCAATACGGTTGTAGCAGTTGGCCCTTTTGGAACGCTGCTCCGATCGACAGACGGCGGTTTGACGTGGAAGGAGCCTGTGATCGGAACCCCGCATCATCTCAATGGTGTCTCATTTGGTGATGCATATTCAGGTACAGCGGTCGGAAGTTATGGCGTGATTCTGCACACCACGAACGCGGGTGTGACCTGGGTTGCGCAATCGAGCGGGACATCGGAATTCCTGAATGGAGTATGTTTCACGGACGCCGGGACAGGGACAGTTGTCGGGAGCAATGGCATAATTCTTCGCACGACGAACGGAGGTGCTACCTGGGCAACGCAATCAAGCAGGACAACAAATTCTCTTTCAAGTGTTGATTTTGTGGATGCCAATACGGGGACTGCTGTGGGGGAGGCCGGCACGGTTCTCCGGACGACGAATGGAGGCGCGACATGGACGCCACAATCAGGCGGAACTGTGTGGCCTCTCTATGGAGTCCACCTTACGGATGACAGCACCGGCACGGCAGTGGGGTGGGGGCCTACGGGATTACGCTCCGCGAACGGTCTGGTCCTTCGCACAACGGATGGAGGCACCACATGGGCCGCGCAGAATATAAAGTCAATCCCGTTATATGCTGTTCGGTTTAGCGATGCAAGAACCGGCACCGCGGTCGGAGCAAGCGGATTGAACGGCATCAACGGGATTATCCTCCATACGACTGATGGAGGATTAACCTGGACGCCGATAGACACTGTCTCAAATTACGTTTTCAAGGCGGTACATTTTGCCAACGGCAGAATAGGATGGGCTGTCGGAGTGAAGGGGGCTATTTTCCGCACGACAGATGGAGGGGTGAAGTGGTCGGCTCAGTCAACGCTGCCGACATCATCGGCACTCTACGGGGGTTGCTTTGTTGACGACAAGACCGCGTTTGCTGTGGGCAACAACGGCGCTTTGCTTCGCACAACAGATGGAGGCTCCACATGGACCAGGCCGTCAGGTGATTTTGGACCCACCGAGTTCCACGCAATCGCGTTCGCTGATGCGGATTCAGGAACCGCCGTCGGAAATTTCCATGGATATTTCCGTAGCACTGACGGTGGAGCCAGTTGGGTGTGGGAGTATAACACCATCATGTTGTTTGCGAATGCAGTCTGTTTCCCGAGTTCCCGTGTTGGATACATGGTGGGGAATGGCATCGCCAAGACAACTGACGGTGGGGCTTCGTGGATCAAGCAATCAGCCGGGCCCGACCTGGCTGCAGTCTGTTTCACCGATACCAACACAGGGACCGCCGTTGGATACTTCAATATGCTCCGGACGACAGACGGCGGGGTGAATTGGACGGAAGTGCCGGGGATGACGAACTACTTCCTTTATGGTGTATCGTTCACGGACGCAAACACGGGGACCGCCGTGGGGTCTGACGGAACCGGCAGTTGCATTATTCGCACGACGGATGGAGGGGCGACCTGGACAAACCAACCAAGTGGATTGCCTGGTGCGCCTTTCAACTCCATTCTCAATGCGGTCTGCTTCCTGGATGCAAACACAGGGATTGCAGTCGGACAAAGTAGCGGTATTGGCGAGTTGGATATACCCGCTGGTTATATCATCAGCGTGATTCTCCGTACAACCAATGGAGGATCAACGTGGGCACAGGATCCATTCACGAGCTATAACGAGCTGTTGGGAGTATCCTCCCTCAATGCTCATACGTTGATGGCTTTTGGACACGGCGGCACGATTCTTCGCACGGACAATGGCGGTCTAACGGGCATCAAAAATTCTCCACCGTTCCGGTCCGCGAGCCCGGCACAGGTGGTTCTGATGCAGAATTATCCGAACCCGTTCAATCCATCTACCACAATTCGGTACAGCCTGCCACACCGAACCCGGGTGACGCTGGGGGTATTCAACATACTCGGACAACAGGTCGCACTTCTCCAGAACGGCGATCAGGACGCCGGCTTCCACGAGGTGCGGTTTGACGGCTCAGGACTTGCGTCGGGGGTGTATTTCTACCGAATACAGGCGGGAGATTTTGTGCAGACGAAGAAACTGGCGCTCGTAAAATAAGGACAAGCTAACTGATCCTGCTCTTGTCGGGTGCGGAGGCGAGGGCGCTCTGCCTCCAAGTGGCGCTGAAGCGCCATGGCGACAAAGGCGCTCATCCCGACCGTGGTGAGACTCTGACGCGATATAAAAGCGAAGAATAAAGAGAGCACCGAGAGCCTGATCCGCGAGGGTTACTTTATTTTATGCCCTCGACGCTCGATCCGGTTGGGCCGGTGGGAGGCGATCAAGCCATTAACGTCCTGAAGGATATGAACGAGCTCGAAGCGGGGCACGAAGAGTTTGTGAAGAGTCTAGTTCCGAGCGTGGGTACGCTGTGATGAATCGCGCCGCGGGTCGCGGAAAAGATGACATGGACAACCATCTTGAAATGAACCCACGAAAAGGCTTTTAACGCATCTGTTATCCGACTGGGAGCGAAAACTCACACGGCTGAATCTCTTTCAGAAATAATAAGTGCCCAGATCCGAAAATAAGTTCCCGCATAACTTCTTATCTCAATTGATCTATCGAGACTGATCAATTCTGCAACATTGACAATGGCGAGTTGACGCAATACCTTATTCGCGGAGTCTACACTGTTCTTCGCAATCGCTCCTTGTGTATCCGCAGCGATTCGGAGTGACTGTTCCCCTCGTAACCGTCGCTTGCTCGTCGCTGAATCCTGGAAGTGATTAGATTTCCCTTGCATCGGCTGACTGGAATAGTCGGTTCTTCTTGAACCCTTTTGGGCCGAGCCGGAAGCCCGCCCACTTTAACCCCCATGATGATGAGAACGAATGGAACGTGATTCATCAGAAAGTCCAACGCGCGAAGCCATGGCGATCGCAATAGTTGAGGATTCTGTATGCCGATGAAGAAGCTCGCTCACGATCGATTTATCGTCTTGCTCACATTTGTGCTATGTCTCAATCTACAATGCAGTAAGAACAATCCCGTCACGACCCCTGACAACACGTTTAGTTTAATGATAGACGACGCGAGCTGCACAGAAGTATTTCTGCGTCTGGAAATTGGCGCTGCCAATTCTTCCCGCACTGTAACACTCAAACGGGACACGACAACACTATTCACAAAAACACTTGCAGCGACTGAGACGGCTATCACAGACACAAATCTCCTGCCTGCACATTCGTACACCTATCATGCTCAACTCAGTAGTGGTTCGACTGCTCAGGTAGACGCTCGAACGATGGACACAACGAGCCACAATTGGAGCTTCCAGCAGTTTGAATTAGGCGATGGCAGCGGGAGCAGCGCGCTCTATGATGTGGCGATAGTTAATGACACGCTAGTGTATGCTGTTGGCGAGATCTACCAAGGTGGCACCGTCTATGATGTTGCAAAGTGGAATGGACGGGCATGGCGATTGGATCAATTGTACTACAGCGGGAACAATCCTATCGTACCAATACGCGGAATTCTTGTTTTGAAGACCGACAATATTTGGTTAGCAGCCGGAGGCGTGTTCCACTGGGATGGCGTTGTGCCAGAAGCTCAACTTAGTTTGTCTCGTCTTACTCTGTCTGATCCGAATGCGACCATTGAAAAGCTATGGGGGATTTCAGATTCATTCCTATATGGCGTAGGCAATTCCGGGACTATTGTTCACTTCAACGGAACAAGTTGGACGAAGATCGAGAGTGGAACGGCACTTGATGTGCGAGACATCGTTGGGTCGCCGGATGGGAGTGAAGTACTGGCAATTGCATCAAATGATACAGACAAGAGACTTCTGAAGATTCAGGGAAATACGGCATCTTCGTTGCCCACCGACGGTCTCGCAAGCATGGTGTATGGCAATTGGTTCGTACAGAAAAGACACTATTATGTAGTCGGGGCGGGGATTCATTTCAAACACGCACTCAACGATTCTTTGTGGACTCGATATCCCCCGGGTGTTGTAACCAGCAACTTG
>PMJR01000019.1 GCA_003158475.1 Ignavibacteriota bacterium
GTCCCTCCGTTCTCCGGAATGGGATTCCCTCATAGCTCCCTCACCATATCGAATTGCCGTGCACCACATGATAAAGAGAAGCCTGACGAAGTGAAGAATAGAAGACGTCACTGTGGGGACTGCAGCACAACCCACGCTAGGTCACTATTCCATATGAGTAAGCTATTACGATGAGTAAGATTTCTCGGGTCCATATGTTGACGTTGTCAGATTGGTGTGCTACCTTTCCTCTGGCGCTTGTGCTGGCTTCCGGCTCTTTGGCGTGGGCCCCTTTCTCATGAACACGAGAGAGGGGCCTTTTTCGTACGCCGAGCGTAAGCCATGCCTTGGAGGTGAGAATCCTCCTCCTGAAAGCAGACCAGAGCGATTCAAGCGAAGCGCAACTGCGGAAGGCTGACCTCTCCGTGGAGAGGGAGTGCAGAGCGAAGTCGGGGNNGGGCGAGCGCGTCATGACGCTGCTCCGAAGGCTCTACACGGGACTGAAACTCCGCCTCAACCAATCGAAAAGGTCAGTAGACCGGGCACAACTCTGTCAGGGGTTTCAACGCTGCACTCCCGACAACTTGCTTCGATTAGCTTCCTCCACTGGCTGGATGAACAACCACTTTCTGAACCGCCCGGCGGAGACCCGCATGCAGAGTGATATGGCTTGGATCGTCGGGGGAAGCTGGGCGCCTCTCTGCAGATTCTGGTGACATTCGTGTAGTACCCACATAAGATGAATTGCGTCGTTGTTGCCATTTGCCAAAGTGATAAGCTGGAGGCTCTTCATGTCTTAGGACACTCTCACTCCCTATTTTCAAAAATCCCCTTTCTGTTCTCTGTCCTTAGTCTGTTTTCTGTTCTTTTTCCGCTGGCTCTATCGACTGTCACGACATAGAGATTGGGAATAACGCTCGCACTCATATCTACAATCCCGTTCTGACGCGTCGATGCTTAGAATCCCGTTACGCAACGTTTTTGAAAGCTGTCCCCGACGGTGGACGAAATCTACCTCGGGTGTTTGGTCTGTAACGGGACCGTGAGCAACACCGGGGGCTCGTTTTTTCATGTCCTTGAAGGTCTCTTGAATCGTTGTAAGCAGATCGGGAGAGGATGCCGTTGAACAAAGTTCCGTTCATGAATTCCTCACGTGTCGGTGGCGACTTGATCGAGTTGATTCGAGAATACAGAGTTGTCTCAATTCTCGGTGAGGGAGGAATGGGGGTGGTGTATCTTGCCCAGGACGCCGAACTCGGACGAAATGTGGCGATCAAGGTGCTGAGCGATCAGTTGACGCAAGATGCGCAGTTTGTCGACCGGTTCCGGAACGAAGCGCGGCTGCAGTCGTCACTGATGCACCGCAACATCGTCTCCCTCTACTCCTTCTTCAACGACGCCGGGCGCTACTGCATGGTGATGGAGTATGCGGAGGGGGAGACGCTCAAGTCGGTGGTTGAGCGGGAAGGCCCGATGAGTGTGGAACGGGCGCGGAATATTTTTCTGGAGGTGCTGGATGGAGTGGGGTACGCACACGAGAAGGGGATTGTGCACCGCGACCTGAAGCCGAGCAATATCATGATCGGAGCGGGCGATAGGGTGAAGATTATGGACTTCGGCATCGCCAAGATGCTGGGGAACCATGGCATGACGAAGACGGGTACGAAGGTGGGGACCCTTTACTATATGAGTCCGGAACAGGTGCGGGCGTCGAAGGACGTTGATCACCGGACGGACGTGTACAGTCTGGGTGTGACGTTGTTCGAGATGCTGACGGGGAAACTGCCGTTTAATGTGGACACGGAGAGTGATTTTAAGGTGATGAAGGAGATCGTGTCCGGTGAATTCACGGATGTGCGAACCTACCGGCCGGAGGTGCCGGAGGCGATGGCAACGGCGATCCGGCGGGCGACAGTGAAGGATCGGAACGCACGGGTGGAGAGCGTGGATGAGTTTCGGCAGTTGCTGGGGGTGGAGCGTGCTAGGCCGCCGGTCCGTTCGCGGCGGGAGAAGACAGAAATCGAACAGCCTTCGCCGGCGGTGCCGACGCGGGTGGTAGTCCCGGTTCCGGCGTCGCGGCGAGGGGTCTGGATCGGTGTGGGGATCGGTCTGGTGGTGCTGGCGGTGGCGCTGGTGCTCTGGATACCGTCGATGCGGGAGAGACACGCATGGGATGAAGCGCTGCGGCAGAACTCACGGTTCAGTCTGCAACAGTATCTGCAGAGTTACCCGTCTGGCACCCACGCAGCCGAGGTCACCACCCGGCTCGACGATATGGCCTGGAGTGACGCCATCCGTGATGGAGGGAAGGTCGCCATGAACAATTACGTCGGTTCCTATCCGGGAGGTCATCATTTCAACGAGGCACAGAGAAGGCTCGAGAGCATCCGTCAGCAGGAGATCGCGGCATTGGAGGCGGCCCGATTGCAGGAACAGATGCAGGGAACGAATGCGACCGGCGCGGCCGGCGGCGGATCTCCGAATGGCTCGTTTTTTGGGGTCATACAGTCGTCATCGCCTGCGGAGCAGGAGGTGAGATCCGTCCTCGACCGGTGGATGAACGCCTGCCGTGGATGCGACCTCGAGGAAGTAGTGTCGTGCTACAACGAGGAAGTTGAATACGCGACCCGCTCTGTCTCAAAGAGCGAGCTACGTTCCGAAAAAGAGCACTTCTTCAATCGATTCGGGACCTGCGAACGCAATTCCGCCGACAATGTCGACTTAACCCTGGATACGCCCACGCGCGCGACCGTCACTTTTGACAACACTGTTGCCTATGTGAATTCATCGAGTGGCGAACGATACAATACCACCGTCCGGAAGGAATTGAAGTTGAACAAAGTCTGGGGGAACTGGAAGATCGCATCTGAACGTGACATCCAGTGATACCGATGTCATCTCGTAACAGACGCGCCTTGGGCTATTCTGTCCAACAACTCGGGAGGCGTTCGAAATCATGACTCACTGCCCTCAGAAGGTCAGGCTGATAGGGGTACTCCTATTGCTGTGTTGTTTTTGTCCCTATTTCTCCGACGCTCAGGACGACCCTGCAAAATGGACACTCACGCGGGACCTCATCGTTCGTCCCGATGGCAGTCCCGCAAGCGAGGAAGCAGGGTTCCTCTTGTCGGAGCTCGCCGCGCCAGGGAAGGAGGGAGAACCCGTAACGCAGAGCGAGCTTGTTTCTTTGCTGGACAATCCCGAGGGGCAATTGGTCTATTACGATCGAGTGATCCGCTATGCCACGCCTGAGAGTGACTCCCTTACTAAGGCGGAGCACGAGAATTACGCCAGAATTTTCATGAGGGAGAAATACCAGGTGGCGGGAGTCCAGTTCATCAAGACCCACCAGAGGTATCTGGAAGGTGCGCGTTCACGCTTCGGCGTGCTGCCACAGGACATCGTTGCTATCCTCACGTGGGAGTCAGGGCTTGGAATCTTTACCGGAAAGAACCGCGTGTTCAATATTATGATGGGGCAAATCCTGCTCATGGATCGCGCGCAGCGTTATGCCGTTGCCGAAATGGTAAAGGCAGGGAAGGGGAACCCGCTGGACGATCCCAGCCGAAGGGACGCGGAGGCTCGCCGACTCGCGCGTCGCAAGAAAGACGCCACGGCGAGCCTGGTTACTCTCCTCCGGATGGCAAAGAAAATGCAGATCGACCCTCTCACAATCAAAGGATCGTGGGGCGGTGCGATCGGGTATCCGCAATTCCTCCCGTACAATCTCAAATATGCCGTGGATGCGGACGGCAACGGCATCGATCTCCTTAGCTGGCCGGATGCAATCTATAGCGTGGCGAATTACCTCAAGGAGCGTGGGGAGTACGGGACATCATCGGCGCAGAGACGAAAGGCGTTTCTGCGCTACAACGCGAGTCAGGAGTACGCCGATGGGGTCATGCTTCTTGCCGATACCATCTGGCGACGTTATCAGCAGAATCCCTGAGAGGTAAATCGCGGTGATGACGATTCGGGATTATCACGTGATCAGGCAGCTGGGCGAGGGGGGGATGGGTACGGTCTATCTTGCGGAAGAACCGTTGCTTGACCGGAAGGTGGCGGTGAAGGTGCTAAACCCTGAACTGATGGCCAATCAAGAGCTTGTCGAGCGCTTTCGGCAGGAGGCGAAGGTCCAATCGGGGCTCGTCCATCCGGGTATCGTGCAGCTCTATACGTTCTTCAAGGAAGATGGAAAGTATTGCATGGTGATGGAATACGTCGAGGGGGAGACCCTGCGTGCTCTCATCGAGCGGACGGGACCCCTCGGGGAGGCGCGCTCGCTGAAGATTTTCGGGGAGGTCCTGGAAGCCGTGCAATATGCTCACGGCCGGGGAGTGATCCACCGCGACCTGAAGCCCTCGAACATCATG
>PMJR01000026.1:0-226 GCA_003158475.1 Ignavibacteriota bacterium
CCGCAGGACCACCTCCGGCGCAAAAACCTGTGGTCAACACAACGTCCGCGAGCAGCGTGACCGCGACAGGAGCCCGGCTCAACGGATCGGTCAATCCCAACGGCGCCAGCACGACGTATCACTTTGACTACGGTACCACGACAAGCTACGGCTCATCCACTTCGACGGCGAACGCAGGCTCCGGAACAAGCAGCGTCAGCGTCAACAGCGCGGTGAACGGACTGAC
>PMJR01000026.1:242-4604 GCA_003158475.1 Ignavibacteriota bacterium
TCGACAAGCTACGGTTCATCCACATCGACTGCCAATGCCGGCTCCGGAACGAGCAACGTCGGCGTCAATGCGACAGTGGGGAGCCTGACCGCCGGGACACTCTATCATTTCCGGCTTGTGGGGACGAACAGCGGGGGGACAACCAACGGGAATGATCTCACGTTTACACCAGCGTCATCTCAACAGCCCCTTCCGAAGGTGAGCACGTCGGCAGCGAGCGACGTTTCGACAACGGGAGCCCAGCTCAACGGCTCGGTCAATCCCAACGGGTTCAGCACGACCTTTTACTTTGAATACGGCCTGACGTCGAGCTACGGTTCAAGCACGCCGACGTCTACTGCAGGTTCCGGAACAAGTGTCCTCGACGTCAGCGCGTCACTGGACAATCTGACGCCGGGGACCATCTATCTCTACCGGCTGGTGGCAACAAGCAGCACAGGAACAACATACGGACCGGATGCGTCATTCGCGACCCAGGCTCCTCCAAAGATCCCGGGGGTACCCGAAGCTCATACACTGCTGCCGAATTATCCGAACCCGTTCAATCCCGCCACAACGATCCAGTATGATCTCTACCAGGCGGGGGAGGTAACCATGAAAATCTACTCTGCAATCGGCGTCGAAGTCGCCACACTGGTGTCAGGCTTTCAACTTGCGGGGAGACATTCGGTTCAGTGGGATCCCTCGGGCTTCGTAAGCGGAGTCTACTTCTGCGCACTCAAATCCGGCGGTCTTGTTTCAACACGGCGCATGATTCTTCTCAAGTAAGTCCAGTCTGCGCCGCGCAGCAGGCGCACACCGGATATACTATTTTCCTCTTACGAGATCGAATGCACCTGCAACTCTGCCGGCGAGCTGTCGGAGCGCCGCCGCACTTCCGGGAAACGGCACTCGGCGAAGCAGCATGAGACTATCCATTGTCCACGCATAGGCGAAGCGCAGTGTGTCCAGCCATGTCCTGTCAACGAGGCATCTGCGCTGTATGATGAACCGGTTGTGGATCTCCATATATCCCTCCCTGAACTGATCCGGCCTTCCTCCCCCCTTGTCCAGGAGATGATCGAACCTCGCTGAGCTTACCACGACGAGCTTCCCCTTGCGCCCGGCACGCAGGGACATATCCAGGTCCTCCCCGAGAGCATAGTTGCTGAACCCCTCGAAGAAGCCGCCGACCTCCCTCACTACGGATGTCTTCCACATCATCCCGCATCCCGGCAACCAATCAGACACGAGCACCCCCGACGGCGACATGAATGACCAGGGGACCGACATTCCCGTTCTCTGGTAACTCCCCGGCCTCAGATCAGAGACAATGCCCAGCGTTTTTCTCATTCTCCAGAGTTTCCTGGAGGGACGATACGCATCGTTATAGCCGGCGGCACCAACGATCGCAGGATCACTCTCGAACGCGCGCTCCAGTTCTGACAGACAGCCGGGTGAGAGAACGGCATCGTCATCGAAGTATGCGACAAAAGGCGTCTCGACCTGTTGAAGCCCGAAATTCCTCTGCAACGTCAGTCCTTTCAACGACGGAGCGACCCTGAAGTAAAGCAGTTGCAGGTCAAGACCATCGCCCGGCGGTACGTCAGCCACAACATGCTCCGATTCGGCATCCGGGCTGGCATCGACTATAAGAAGCGCCCCGGGGAGGGAAGACTGGCGGTAGACAGATTTCAGACATCCCGGCAACATTTGCGGCCGCCGGTACGTGCACACAATCACCGATACGCGGGCCTCTGCGGGCCTCACCGCCACTCCCCGGCGGAACGAGGCGACCACCCGCTGGTCTCGCTCGAAATTCATGGTAAGCGCTCCGGCAGTTCCTGAGTTTGTTACCGTAGATCCGGTCAGGTCACGCTAGTGAAAGGTAGGAGAAATGCGGCACAAAGTGAAGTGCCCCCTGCCGGTTATCCAGTTGCATAATAGTTTCCACCCATTTATATTACGTTATTCAAAGGAGCATCCGGCGCCTACTTCAGACCCCTAATTGGATGAAAACAATCCGAATACTCATTATTGAAGAGAATCGCCTCCTGCGCGAAGGGATCGTAGCCACGATTGAGGGGGAAGCGAATATGAGGGTCGTGGCTGCATCCGGCGGAAATGGCGACATTTTGGCGCAGGTGCAGAAACTGAAACCTCACGTGGTTCTCCTGGACCTTGGTTTGCGGAATCAAAACGGCATCCGCACTACAGCGGCGCTTACAAGAGAATTCCCCGAAATTAATGTGATCGGGATGGGACTTATCCCGACACAACTGGATATCGTCGAGTGGGTGGCGGCCGGGGCATCGGGCTTCATCCTCAAAGATGCGACGGTGGAGGCTTTTCTGGAGACCATACGGTCGGTTGCCCGCGGGACAAAAGTCCTCCCCCCCTCACTGGCAGGCTCGCTTTTTTCCCATGTTATCGAGCACGCACTCAAGAAGGGGAAGGGAACCCTGACCAGTGCGGTACGGATGACGAAGCGTGAACGTGAGATAATATCCCTGATCGCCGAAGGTCTCAGCAACAAGGAGATTGCCCAGCAGCTTAATGTTGCTACATACACCGTCAAGAGCCATGTGCACAATATCCTTGAAAAGCTGGCACTTCACAGCCGCCTGCAGATAGCAATGTTTTCCCGCAATGATCCGTCAGAGCAACCGTCCGACCTCCCCCCCCGGACAGCGGTTCCACGTGCCGGCTGACAAAGATTTTCGCGTGGGCTGACCCGTTCGATCCTCTCCGATTCGCGAACGAGCTCTTCCTTTGGGCGCCATCGACTGAAACCCACATATCGCAGCACGGTCCCGTGATGGAGATCACGTGGGTTGTGATGACGGACAATTGGCTGTAAAATTGGTTTGCTGGGGCGTCACAAAGCAGAGATATGAAGATCACGTGCAGTGTGATGACGGACAATTCACAGTAATTTAATTTGCTATAACCTAGCGCAGGAGATACATTGTGTGTGCATAGGTATTCAATCTAGCAGCAGGTCTGAGGGTTCTTTGGTAACTTCAAGTGGGGGCGTCACTGAAACTTCGTGAGAGTTACTCTGCTTTGGAGAGCAATCTTCGAAGCCATGCGGGCAGGCGTGACGTTCAGAATATCGCCGACGTAATGGCCCCGGAGAGGTCGGGCGGGAGGGAATGCTCGAAGGTGGAGGAGCCTGCTCTTGTCAGCAAGAGTCTCGCCATAGCCGAGATACTCCACACGATCGACCTTGTGGCTCCGTCGTCCGCTTCTGTCCTCTTTACGGGAGAGAGCGGGACGGGGAAAGAGATCGTCGCAATGCTCATCCACCTGAGGAGCGGCAAGCCGCTCAGCCCATTCGTTGCCATTAATTGCGCCGCCCTTCCAAAGGATGTGATCGACAACGAGCTTTTCGGCCACGAGCGTGAGGCGTTCACGGGGGCAGTCTCAAGACGACCCGGATGCTTCGAGCGGGCCAACGGCGGTTCGCTTTTCCTCGACGAGATCACCGAAATGCATCCGCAGGTGCAGGCAAAGCTCCTGCGGGCACTGGAATCGAAAACAATCAGACGCCTGGGCGGCCACGAGGATATCCAAGCCGATGTGCGGGTTATTGCGGCGACCAACAGGGACGTAGCCGAATCGCTCGCATCCGGCGCACTCAGGGCTGACCTCTATTACCGACTCAGCGTCGTCGAAATTCACCTCCCCCCTCTCCGCGACCGGATTTGTGACGTACCNNTGGCCCGGGAACGTGCGTGAACTCAGGAATATGATAGAGACCGTTGTGCTACTCTGCCCGGAGGAAACCGTCGAGCCGAAATTCCTTCCCCTCAAAGTGAGCCACGCCGCGCCGGGGGAGAGAATAGTTCAGGCCATCGATGCCATTACGGTGCCATTCGGCACATCACTCGCAGAGTCAGAGCGGCTTCTCATCCTCCACACACTTGCTCTTTCGGGAAACAACAAGTCACAAGCCGCCAGGATTCTCGGCTTGAGCAGAAAGGCGATGTACGACAAACTCCGCCAGTACAAATCGGGAAAGAAGGGGGGTCGGGCGGACGCGTAATTCCGGCCTGAGGATGGCCGGCAGTTTCTTCCCGATTTATTTAAGAAGGATAAGACGTCGGGTCTCGCTGAAGACTCCGGCGAGCAGCCTGTAGAAATAGACTCCGCTTGCAAGCGAACCCTGCCTTCCCCGCACCGAAGCCACATCGAACACCTCGTTATACTTCCCTGCCAGCCTCTCCTCATTCACGAGTGTCGCCACCTCGTTCCCGAGCACGTCGTACACCACCAGCGAGACATGGCTGCTGACAGGCAGGGAGAAGGGGATTGTCGTCGCGGGGTTAAACGGATTTGGGTAATTCTGTTCCAACACGTAGCCAAGCGGGACGCCCGGTC
>PMJR01000125.1 GCA_003158475.1 Ignavibacteriota bacterium
AACGGTTCATCGAAGAATTTGAAACGAGCAGGTGCAACTGCTTCCTCACGCTGGCGAAAGTAAAGGATCCCGAGCGGTTCGGGGTGCCGGAGATCAAGAACGGGAAAATCGTCGGTGTCGAAGAGAAACCCCTTCATCCGCGGAGCAGCTACGCGGTGGCAGGCATCTATCTCTACGACAGCTGCATTTTCGAAGCGGTAAAAAACATTGCTCCCAGCGCCCGCGGGGAACTCGAGATCTCTGATGCCCACCAGTACCTTATCAGGAAGGGGATGGATGTCGGGTATACGGAGATCACGGGCTGGTGGAAGGACACCGGGAAACCTACCGACCTCCTGGAGGCCAACCGACTCGTTCTCGACAATGTCAGCCCCGCCGTGCGGGGGGAGGTCGACGAACGGTCATCCGTCGCGGGGAAGGTAGTGATCGAAAAAGGAGCGCGCATCGTCAACAGCGTCATCCGCGGTCCGGCGATCATCGGCGAAGGGTGCCTTGTGGAGGATTCCTACGTCGGCCCCTTCTCTTCCATCGGGAACAACACGACGCTGAAAGGGAGCGAGGTCGAGTACAGTATCATACTCCGCGATTGCAGAATCGCCAACGTCGGCATCAGGCTCGAAGGAAGCATACTCGGGAACGACGTGGAGATCGTCGAGGCGACGGGAAAACCGAGGGTGCACAGGTTTATGATCGGCGATCAGAGCAGGGTCGAGCTCGTGTGACCCGTTCACTTCCGGCCGGGGGGTCCGACGCCCGGCAATTCATGCACAATGCCCGCGCTCAACCATGGCATACCAGACATTACTCACAGACGTGGCCGGCCGGATAGCGACGGTCACGGTGAACCGCCCTGAAAAATTGAACGCGCTCAACGCTCAGGCGAAAGCCGAGCTCCGTGAGTGCTTTGCCTCTCTCAAGAACGACCCTGCGGTGGATGTCGTCATACTCACCGGGGCGGGGGAGAAAGCATTCGTCGCGGGGACCGACATCGGGGAATTGCGCGGCCTGGAGAGCGGGAGCGGGAGGGAGTTTGCGGAGGGAGGGCAGTCGGTGTTCGACGGGATCGAGAATCTCGGAAAGCCGGTGATCGCCGCGGTCAATGGCTACGCTCTCGGCGGAGGGTGCGAGCTCGCACTGGCCTGCCACATACGCCTTGCCTCAGCAAACGCGAAGTTTGGACAACCTGAAGTGAACCTCGGCATCATCCCGGGGTACGGGGGGACGCAACGCCTGGCCCGCCTCATCGGCAGGGGAAGGGCGATGGAGATGATACTGACAGGCGTGCAGATGGACGCGCAGGAGGCGCTCGCGGCCGGGCTCGTCAGCAGGGTGTTTCCCCTCCCCGAGCTCATGGGCCGGGCACGGGCGATGGCCGTGCTGATTGCCTCTGTGGGACAGATCGCCGTCAGGATGGCGCTCAAGGCCGTCAACATGACGGAAGAGGTCTCCTCGAGCGAAGGGGAAAAACTCGAGGCTTCTCTCTTCGGCGTCTGCTGCGGGACGCATGACTTCAGGGAGGGGACAACGGCGTTTCTCGAAAAACGGAAACCGCATTTCACGAATTCATGACGCTCATGTCGATCCCCCTTCCGCTCCGGAGGCGCCTTGCGATCGCGTGCGTCCTCGCGCTGTGCGCGATTCTTCTGACCGGTGCCGGGCTGATCACGGCGGGGAGGGTCTTTCCGGAGACGCCCGCCGGGCGGAGGTCGGCCGAGGCGGGGATCGCCGCGGCGATCGACAGCCTCTGCCCTCTGTACGCAATCGACGCGCGACTCATCCGGTCATGGAAAGCAACGGCCGCAGGTGAACCGACGGGAAGGATCGAGGAAAAGATACCCGTCGATCCTGGATTCCGCAGCCTGGAATTCAATCACGCGCTCGTGGGCAGGATCGCGCAGTTCGGAGCGGGCGTTGTCGCCATGGAACGCTCGAAGGAGAACAGCGTCACCATGCACGTCGTCCGGGGAGGCATAACGATCCGGAGTCTCTGGTTCGTTCCGGATGCCGGCCGCTGAATTCAAGGACCACCCAGAGAAAGGAGCAGATCCATTACGAGCGAAAAGGGAGAGGGAAAAAAGGGAGACGCGCCGGGGGCCGGGACGGCGCTGATGGAAAAGATCGTGTCGCTCTGCAAGCGGCGCGGATATGTCTTTCAGTCGAGCGAGATCTACGGCGGGCTGAACGGCTGCTGGGACTACGGGCCGCTCGGCGTGGAGCTTCTGAGGAACATCAAGGACCAGTGGTGGCAGGCGATGACCTGCCGCGAGGACGTGGAGGGGATCGATGCCGCCATCCTTATGCACCCGCGCGTATGGGAAGCCTCCGGCCACGTCGAAAACTTCACCGATCCGATGGTCGACTGCAAGGAGTGCAAGGCCCGCTTCCGGGCCGACCAGATCGGGGATGCATCCTGCGGCAGTCCGGCCTACAAGGGACGGCGTGCAGCCAAATGCCAGGCGGAGGGGAAATTCACCGACGCGCGCCGGTTCAACCTGATGTTCAAGACGTTCGTCGGTCCCGTAGAAGATTCTTCGGCCGTCGTGTATCTCCGGCCGGAGACCGCGCAGGGGATATTCGTGAATTTTCTGAACGTGCTCAGCTCTTCGAGGCAGCGTCCCCCGTTCGGCATCGCACAGATCGGGAAGGCGTTCCGGAACGAAATCAATACGAAGAACTTCCTCTTCCGGACACGGGAGTTCGAGCAGATGGAAATGCAGTTCTTCGTCCCTCCCGGTGCCGATGAGAAGTGGTTCAACTACTGGAAGGATCAACGGCTTCAGTGGTTTATTTCCCTGGGGATGAAGAAGGAAAAGCTGCATTTTCACCGGCATGAGGCCGGTGAGCTGGCGCACTATGCCCGGGATGCCTACGATATCGAATATGCATTCCCCTTCGGGTGGGGGGAGATCGAAGGGATACACAACCGGTCGGATTTCGATCTCTCCCGCCACGAGCAATATTCCGGAAAGTCGATGAAGTTCTTCGACGAGCAGACGAAGGAACGGTACACCCCGTTCATCATCGAGACATCCGCGGGGGCGAGCCGGTCGTTCATGGCCTTCCTCGTCGATGCCTACCGGGAAGAGGAGGCGCCGACGGCCGACGGAAAGACGGAGACCCGCGTGGTGCTGGGTCTCCATCCGCGCCTTGCCCCGGTCAAAGCCGCGGTCTTCCCGCTCGTCAACCGGGACGGGATGCCGGAGATCGCGCGCGGGATCGTAGCGGCGATCCGTCCCCACTTCCGCGTCTTCTACGACGACAGCGGTGCGGTGGGTCGCCGCTACCGGCGGCAGGATGAGGCGGGGACGCCGTTCTGCATCACGGTGGATTCCGGGACGCTCGAGGACCAGACCGTGACCGTCAGGGATCGCGATTCGATGCGCCAGGAGCGAGTGGGGAAGGACGGCCTTGTTCCCTTCCTGCGCGCAAAGATCGGATGAAGACACTGAGGGTGGGAGGCACGAACAATCACCGCAAAAGAGGGGCTGCATGAAGACTGTATTCCTTTTGATCGCCGTCGTCGTATGCGCGGGATGCGGGGACAACCTTGCGGGCCCGGGGGGGACTTCTTCTCTCCGCGCTCCATCAAGCCTGGAGGCCTATTCACTTGACAGTGCGCACGTCGGCCTCATATGGGCTTCTTCCGTGAGCGCCTCCGACACCACTTTCGCAGGGTACATACTCTCGTGGGGGTCGGTCACCGATACGCTTTCCGCGCTCGCCGATCGGTTCACCGCGGGTCCTCTCCCGCGAGGTGCGACGACATTCTCGATCCGTTCCCGCCTGAAAAACGGACAGATGAGCGACGCCGCAACGATCACCTGGGCTCCTGCATGGAGATTTGACGCTGTCCCCATCGTCGTCACGGAATACAATTCAGCGCAGCAGACCGGGACCCCCGGCGTGGATGCCGGGACCGGGACGACCGATCCGCGGGCGGTCGGATTGCTCGATGCCAATGCGGACTCCACGCTCGATTTCTACCTCTGGGGACCCAGTGGATCGCCTCTCCAGATCTTCGGCGCCGGCGTGTTCAACCAGGGATGGCACCAGACGCTCTTTTCGACAGAGTCAACGCCGGCCTCGGATCTTAACGCCCCCCTCGCAACGTTTCCCCCGGACAACACGTTTTCGCTTCAGTCCCTTACGTTGGAGGACTATACGGTCTATTACGTGAAGACTATTGGGAACACCGGGGAGATCAATTACGTCCGGGTGCATGTTCACATTCTCCCGGGAAGTTATCCGACCCGGCAGGTGGAGATACGGATCTCGCTCCAGAGAGTATCGCGTCTTCCGTACGCATGATCCGGCTCTTCAGGGACTTTCTTTTCGACAGGCACGGAGATATCCGGCAGGGTTGGAGGGTCGCCGCGTTCATGTGCCTGGTCCCCCTGTTCGTGACGGGGGGGATTCTCCCCCTGCGCCTCGCAGGGATCGAAAGCCCGATGCTGGAAAAACTGATTCTCCTCGCCTCGGCGCTGGGCGCGACGTGGACGCTCACCCGTTCCGTGAACCGCAAACCCGTCCGTGCGGTGGGACTCTGGATCCACGACCGCACGCTCCGCGAACTCGGGGCGGGATGCCTCCTGGGGTTCCTCATGATGGCAGGGATCACCATCGTCGAAGTGGCGATGGGATACGTGATACCGTCGTACAGCGGGCTGGACCCGGCCGGCGCGATCCGTGTGACGGTTCTCTCGGTCCTCTGGTTCGCCGCGGGGGCGATGGAGGAAGAGCTCCTCTTCCGGGGGTATGCGTTCCAGACACTGATCCAGGCGGTGACGTTTCTCCCGGCGACGCTCCTGATGGCCCTCCTGTTCGGTCTCGCCCACATGCAGAACCCGCACGTCACACTCTTCTCGCTCTGCAATATTGTTCTCGCAGGGATCCTCTTTTCGTTCGCCTACATGAAGACCCGGAGCCTCTGGCTCCCGTTCGGCGTCCATTTCGCCTGGAACTTCTCTCAGACCACTCTTTTCGGGCTGCCGACGAGCGGGATGCTCGACGACGCACACGCCCTGTTCAAAACCGCCCGGTCGGGACCGGCGTGGATCGGCGGCGGGGAGTTCGGCCCGGAAGGGGGGGTGCTTGCGACGATCGCGCTTCTGGCGAGCCTGTGGTACATACTGAAAGCCGGGTTCCTTGCGCCGCCCGAGGGGGTCGTCACTCTCGATTCGATCGAGGATCTCGTCGCCGGCAGCGGAGGGGGAAAAGGATGATACGCGCCTGCCTCTCGACGGTCTTCTGCCTCCTTGCGGCGCTGCCGGTACACGCCCAGCGGGCTCCGGCCGACTTCGAAGCGCTTGCCAGGCGCGGGATCGGTCATGTGTACAATCTCGAGTTCGAGAGTGCGGAGACGGAATTCCGGGAACTGGTCCGCCAGAGGCCCGGGGATCCGGCCGGGTATTTCTTCCTCGCCATGGTCCGCTGGTGGATGATCATGATCAACATCGACGACGAACGATACGACAGGGAATTCTATGACGCGCTCGACGGCGTCGTCGGTATGTGCGATTCGCTCCTGGAACAGGACCGGAATGATGTCAACGCGATATTCTTCAAGGGGGGAGCGATCGGTTTCGAGGGACGCCTGAGGTTCCACAGGAGCGACTACCTCGGCGCGGCAAACGCGGGGAGGAAGGCGCTCCCGCTGGTTCGCGAAGCGCTGGCTCTCGATCCGGGGAACAACGATGTCCTCCTCGGGGCCGGCATCTACAATTACTACGCCGAGGTCATCCCCTCCGAGTACCCGTTCCTCAAACCGCTGATCCTTTTCATTCCACCGGGGGACAGGCAGAAGGGGATCCTCCAGCTGAGGACCGCTTCGGAAAAAGGGACATACGCGTCGGTCGAGGCGGAGTACTTCCTCCTGCAGATCTACTACTTTTATGAAAAGGACTACAATCAGTCGCTCGCTCTCGCGCTGGATCTGCACCGGAAGTTCCCCGCGAACATGGTGTTTCACCGCTATTGCGGAAGGTCCTATGTTGCGCTGAGCAACTGGGACATGGTACAGAGTGAGTTCAAGGAGATCGTCGCGCGTGCGCGGAGCGGGATGAGAGGGTATACTCCCCCGGTGGAACGGGAGGCGGAGTACTATTGCGGGATGGGGGCCATGACCGGCAGGCGGTTCGATGAAGCCCTTGACCATTTCTACCGCTGCGACGGCCTCTCGCGGACGCTCGACAGGGATGAGGCGTCCGGGTTCATGGCGATGGCGAACCTGAGGATGGGGATGCTGTACGACATGCAGGGGAAGAGGGAACTCGCCCTCGCGCAGTACCGCAAGGTCCGGGAGATGAAAGACTATCAGGATTCACGGGCACTGGCGGAACAGTATCTGGCGGTCCCCTACGCCCACTGAGAGGACGTCCTCACGTATGACACTCACAATCATCCTGTTCGGGCTCGTCGCCGCGGCCGCGGAAATCGTCGGCGGGAGCCTCGTCCTCATGCGCAAGAAGTGGCCGCGGAGAATTCAGGAATACCTGCTTTCGCTCGGCGCCGGGTTCATACTCGCACTCGTGTTCCTCGAACTCGTGCCCCAGAGTTTCAGCGCCGTGGGGGGAGAGGCGCCCCTGTTNNCACACGGACGTGATGGTCTCCGGCGTGGCAAGCTACTCGACGTTCGCCGGGCTCTTCATCCATGCATTCTTCGACGGCTTTGCGATCTCGGCGGGGATGGAGTTCAACTTCTATCTGGGGCTCCTCATATTCTTCGCCGTCCTCCTTCACAAGATCCCCGAGGGGCTCACGATCGCCTCGGTGATGATCGCGGCGGAACGGAGAAGGCGGACGGCATTCCTGGCCTCACTCGCAATCGGGGTGGCGACGATGCTCGGCATTCTGAGCGTGTTCATACTCTCGGGGGTGAACGGACGGGTCGTGGGATTTGCGTTTGCGTTCTCGGCCGGTGCCTCCACGTATGTCGGGGCGAGTGACCTGATCCCCGAAATCAATCACTCCCGGAACAGGGTGATCCCGCTGCTTGTGTTCGGAGGGATGCTTCTTTTCTGGGCGGGAACCGCACTTCTGGCGCCCCTGGCCGGGCACTGACATTGGCGCCGATCCGGGGAGTGTCGCCAATGGCGCCATCGGGAATTTAGAACGTCATCCCCACCGAGATCCTGTGCAGGTTGCCGATCGGGCCGAGCGAGGAGAGGGCATAGTCGACCACGGTTCCGGAAATGGTAATTCCCACGCCGGCAGAGAATCCCGCAAGGCCCGATGTGGTCCCGGTTTGAAGATCCCTGCGTGCCTGGTTGTTGTACCCGAAGCGGGCCTGGAAGGCGTGTGAAAGAGTGAATTCTCCACCGACCGTAAACGCGCGGAAACGGTCGATGAACCCCCCCGGATTCTCATTGAGGCGGTGGAAATCGACGTTTAAAAGGAGGGGAAGCCCCCGGGGGACGACGGATGCCCCGACGGCGAAGTCAAGCGGCAGGGGTTCGTTCACGCCGGCATAGGTTTTCGTTTCCCCGCCGATATTCCGCAGGCTTGCCCCGAGCGTCAGCCGGCTTGAGGGGAGACGGTAGAGGATGCCGGCGTCGGCCGCGAGTGCCGTTGCCCGGTAGCCGGCGATCGACGAATAGATGAATTTCACGGCTCCGCCGTAGAAGACGTTCTCTTCGAGCGAATTACTGTACCCTGCCGAGAAGGCAATGTCCGCGGCGGTAAACGTCCCGATCGTATTCCCGAACTCGTCCGTCCGGTCGAACGAACCGTAGTTTGTGTAGATGACCCCGGCGCCCACGTTGCCGACGCCGGCGATCTCCTGGCCGTAGACGGCGTACCCGACATTGATGTCCAGCAGGTGTTTGAAAAATCCCGCGGAGCCGGCCGCAGAAGTGAGGGTCCCGAGCGACGCCGGATTGTAGAAGAGAAGGACAGGATCGTTCGTGACTGCCACAACGCTCCCGGCAAGAGCGGCGGGGCGGGCGCCCACGTCGTTCCGAAGGAAAGCGAATGCCGTTGTCTGCTGCGCGGAAGCCCCGCTCACCGCAGTGACTGTAAGGAGGGCCGCCAAGACCGCGGCCCAGGCAGAGCGCACTGACCGATATTTCTCTCGCCCCCTCATACGGCTTTGAATGTATCGATTCGGGCCTCCAATATCAAGCCGGGAGAGCGCGATTGCTTCTTTTGCGGGAATTCGGTATCCTGTCATACTATTGCCCTGGCAACGCTGCGATAAAGGAGGATACGCAATGAAAGAAGGAATTCACCCCGACTATAAGAAATCGGTGGTCACCTGCGTCTGCGGGAACACGTTTGAGACCCGTTCGACGCTGGGGAATCTGAAGATTGAAATCTGCTCCGCTTGCCACCCGTTTTTCACGGGCCGTCAGAAACTCGTCGATTCCGCCGGTAGGGTGGAACGGTACAACAGGAAGTATGCGAAGAAAGTGGCCGAGACTCCCGCTGCGTAACGGCTTCAGGCCGTACCTTCAGGAGTGCCGCCCGGCGGCTCATGACAGACGTTCCGCAGCGAGCATCGCCGCGGAACGTTTCCATTTTGGCAACCATCCTACTCACTCGAGCGCAGGCACGTGGAGATTCTCCCGCCAGATACCATCCCCGCACATGCGAGAAAGAACCTGTACAGCGGCCCGCGCGGCATTGCGGTCAGGATACTGAACCGTGTCGAACGGACGGACTCGTACCTCGACAAGGTGCTCGACATGGAACTCAAGTCGGGGGACCTGTCCGATCTCGACAAGGGGCTCCTCAACGAGCTCGTCCACGGCGTCCTTCGCTGGCAGAACCGGCTCGACTGGGTGCTGAACGGCTTTTCGCACGGGAACTTCGCCAAGTCCGAAATCAACATCAAGAACACGCTGCGGGTAGCACTCTACCAGATTCTGTTTCTCGACCGTGTCCCCCACTCGGCGGCGGTCAACGAAG
Organism: Ignavibacteriota bacterium; assembly: GCA_003158475.1. Taxonomy (GTDB): domain Bacteria; phylum Bacteroidota; class Ignavibacteria; order UBA10030; family UBA6906; genus Fen-1273. The sequence continues at coordinate 8,905 of PMJR01000125.1, forward strand.
GCGTGGAGTTCATCAAACGGATCCGCGGGGAAAAGCCGGCCGGACTGGTGAATGCGGTGCTCCGCAATATCATAAGGAACATCGAGGGGATCCGTTATCCGCTCCTCGAGGAGGATCCCGTGCAGCACCTCGCCGTGTACTACTCGCATCCACACTGGATGGTCAGGCGCTGGGTGGCACGGTTCGGCGTCGAGGAGACGAAACGGTTCCTCATCGCGGCCAATGAGCGCCCTTCCCTCTCGCTCCGCATCAACCGGCTGAAGATCGATCCGGGGCCCTTCCTCCGCCTCCTGGAGGAGCAGGGGATCGCATATTCCGGATCCCGCTACATCGACTATTTCGTGAGGGTGAAATCGCTCGCGGGGATCGGTCAGATGGACCTGTTCCGCGGCGGGATGTTCACGATCCAGGATGAGAGCGCGGCGCTTCCCTGTTTGCTCCTCGGGCCGAGGCCGGGGGACCGCGTGATCGATCTGTGCGCCGCACCGGGCGGCAAAACCACGAACATCGCCGAGATGATGAAGAACGAGGGGGAGGTGCTTGCGATCGACCGGCACGAGGCGAAGCTGGCGCTCATCAAGGCGTCGTGCGATCGCCTGGGGCTGAAGAATGTGACGCTGCAGGCGGCGGACGCCTCGATGCTGGAAGCGGAGTCCGCCGACAGGGTCCTGCTCGATGCGCCCTGCTCCGGCCTCGGCGTTCTCGCGAAGAAACCCGACATCAAATGGAAGCGGGACGTGTCGGACATCCTGAAGCTCACAAAAATCCAGACCGGTCTTATCGAGAACGCGGCCCGTCTCGTGAAGCCTCACGGCGTCCTCGTCTACAGCACATGCACGGTCGAGCCGGACGAGAACGAGGAGATTGTCGGGGCGTTCCTCGGGCGGCACCCCGAATTCGCACTCGAGGCGGCGGGGGAATTTGTCAGCCGGGACCTCGTGAACGCGGCCGGGTTCGTGGAGACATTTCCCCACCGGCACGGGATGGACGGCTCGTTTGCAGCCCGGCTTGTCAAATCATCACCTCACTGACTGCGAAACGGAGATTGAGTACATGGCGAATGTGCTGGACCTCGTCACACGGGAACTCGAGCAGCTCGAGCGGTCGCACACCTACAAGTACGAGATACCCCTTCAGAGCGCTCAGGACGGCGTCGTCCGGGTCGGCGGCCGGAAGGCGGTGATGCTCGCTTCCAATAATTACCTCGGGCTGTCGAACCACCCCGCGGTGCGCAATGCCGCGATCCGCGGCATCAGGGATTACGGGTACGGCGTTGCCTCCGTGCGCTTCATCTGCGGAACGCAGGACATCCACCTCTCTCTGGAAAAGAAGATCGCGAAGTTCCTGGGGACGGAGGACGCTATTCTGTTTTCCTCCTGCTGGGCCGCCAACGAGGCGTTCTTCGCTTCGCTGACCAACGAGAAGATGGGGATGGAGTCCTACCGTGACGTGATCTACTCCGACCGGTTGAACCATGCCAGCATCATCGACGGCCAGCGGCTCTGCAGGCCGGAGTCCACGGAGCGGAAGATCTACGCACACGCGGACATGGACGACCTCGTCCGCCAGCTCGAAGAGGACAGAGCCAAGGAGTACCGTCTCAGGATCATCGCGTCCGACGGAGTGTTCAGCATGGAGGGGGACCTTGCCCCCCTGGACGCCCTGACGGGGATCGCCGCAAAGTACGATGCGCTCCTCTTCGTGGACGACTCGCACGGTGTCGGAGTGTGTGGCAGGACCGGCAGGGGCACACCGGAGGCGCGCGGTGTCCACGGCCGCGTGGATGTCCTCACGGGGACGCTCGGGAAAGCGATCGGCGGCGCAGCGGGGGGATACATCAGCGGCAGGAGGGAGCTGATCGCGTTCATGCGTCAGAAGGCGCGGACATATATATTCTCGAATTCGCTTCCGCCGGCGATCGTGTCCGGCGCGAATGCTTCGTTCACGCTCCTGATGAAGGACAGGTCGCTCGTCCGGAAGCTTGCGGCGAACACCGCGTATTTCAGAAAGGAGATCTCCGCCCTCGGGTTCAGGATCCTCGAAGGGGAGCACCCGATCGTCCCCGTCATGCTCGGCGAGGCATCCGTTGCCCAGGCCATGAGTCAGGCGCTGATGAAGGCGGGAGTCTACATACGCGGTCTCTGGTACCCGGTGGTCCCGAAGGGGGAAGCGCGTCTCAGGGCGCAGGTTTCCGCGGCGCTCAGCACGAAGGAGATCGACAGGGCCCTGGACGCATTTGAAAAAGTAGGAAAGAATATGAACCTGATATGACCGCGGAGTGTTTGATCTGTGACATCACCACCAAAAGGAGGGAAGCCGCATCGCATGAAGCCGTTGAACGAGGGGAATGTTCTGGAGGCGCTCCGGAGTGTGAAGGACCCCGATCTGCACCGGGACATTGTGACGCTCAAATTCGTCAAGAACATCGTCATCACCGGGAGCGATGTCGCCTTCACGATTGAACTGACGACGCCCGCCTGTCCGGTGAGGGAAGAGCTCAAGTCTGCGTCTGTGAAGGCCGTCAGGGAGGCGGTCGAAGGCGTGGGAAACGTCAACGTCACGATGACGTCCAATGTCATGCAGCACGAACACGCACAGCGCGGGGCGATCCTTCAGGGGGTCAGGAACACGATCGCCGTCGCCTCCGGGAAGGGGGGGGTCGGGAAGTCGACGATTGCGGCCAACCTCGCGGTCGCACTGGCAATGGACGGGGCCGCCGTCGGTCTCGTGGATCTGGACATCTACGGCCCGAGCATGCCCCTGATGATGGGGATCAAGAAGCGTCCCGGCATGAAGGGGCAGAAACTGCTGCCGATTGAAAACTGGGGGGTCAAGGTGATGTCGATAGGGTTCCTCGTCGATCCGATGCAGGCGGTCGTCTGGAGGGGCCCGATGGTCAGCGGTGCGGTGAAGCAGTTCATGTCCGATGTGGAATGGGGGGAACTGGACTACCTTGTCATGGATCTCCCTCCCGGGACAGGGGACATACAGTTGACGCTGGTACAGACGATACCCTTGACGGGGGCGGTCGTCGTCACGACGCCGCAGGATATCTCTCTTGCCGATGCGCTGAAGGCATGGAAAATGTTCGAGAAGGTCGACGTCCCGGTGCTCGGCGTTGTCGAAAACATGAGCTATTTTGTCTGCTCACACTGCGGGGAGCGGGAGGACATTTTCGACAACGGGGGGGGGAAGAAGGCGGCGGAACAGATTGGGGTTCCATTCCTCGGTGAAGTTCCACTGTACACGAACATCCGCGTGAGCGGGGACCGGGGAACGCCCATAGTGGCGGATCCGGAGGCGCCGGTGCAGAGCGCGATCCTCCGCTCCGTCGCCCGAAACGTGGCCGCACAGGTCAGCATCCGCAACGCGGCCCGGGCGGGCGCCCCGGGGGTCGACATACAGCTAGGGACAGGTTGAAGTGAACACGGATGAGCATTTCGCCGGGCGGATCGAACAGTCTCTCGACACCGTCCGTCCGTACCTTCGCATGGACGGAGGAGATGTGAAGTTTCTCCGTTTCCGCGAAAACGGGACCGTCGAGATCCAGTGGGTGGGGAGGTGCCTCACCTGCCCGATGTCCACCATGACGCTTCGTGCGGGGGTGGAGAGGGCGCTGATGCGCGACTTTCCCGAGATCCAGCGCGTAGAGGCGGTGGCGGGCTAAGTCCGCACGCCTGAAGGTGGCGCCGCAGGCGCCGTAATTTTCAAAACGGGGCGTCCACTTCGCGTATCCCGCCCTCCTCGATCTTCAGTATCCGCTCCTTCGCCTTCCTGACAATATCGTAGTTGTGTGTCGCCATCACGACCGCGGTCCCCCGCATGTTGATTCCCTTCAGGAGGGTCAGGATCTCGAGCGATGTGCCGGGGTCCAGATTGCCAGTGGGCTCGTCCGCAAGCAGGAATGTCGGGTTGTTGGCGAGCGCCCGGGCGATCGCCACGCGCTGCTGTTCACCCCCGGAGAGCTCATGTGCCATCTTGTTGCGCGCGTGGCTGAGTCCGACGTCGCCGAGCGTATGCATCACCTTTTTCTTGATCTCCGCCGCGGGAGTGCCGGTGACGTGAAGCGTGAACGCCACGTTGTCGTACACGCTTCTGTCTTCGAGGAGCTTGAAATCCTGGAAGACGACTCCCAGTTCGCGCCTCAGGAACGGGATCTCGCGGAGCTGTATCGACGCCGAACAATGTTTGCCGACGAAGACGGTCCCGCGGGTGGGGAGTATGTCCATGTAGATCAGCCGGAGCACGGTGCTTTTCCCGGAACCGGTCTGGCCGACGAGGAAGACGAACTCCCCCGGCTTGATCTGAAGCGTGATGTCCTTCAGCAGCGTATGTGAGCCGAAGTCCACCGAGACGCCTTTGAACGATATCATGGCTTTCCCTCCAGGGTCGCTGCCGGACGGTGGAACGAGAGGGACACGGCGGTGCGTATCGCCTCGATCATGCTGGCCGGGTCGGCGATCGACCGCCCGGCGATGTCGAACGCCGTCCCGTGATCCGGGGAGGTTCTGACCAGCGGGAGCCCGACAGAGACGTTGACGGCTTTGCCGCGGGCTGACATCTTCACCGGGATCAGTCCCTGATCATGGTACATCGCGACGACGGCGTCGTACGACCCCGGCTCGTACCGTGCGAAGAAGGCGTCGGCGGGGAAGGGTCCCTCCAGGCGCAGTCCCTCCTCCCTGAGTGCCGCGATGACCGGTATGATCACCCGTTGCTCTTCGTTGCCGAGGTCCCCTCCCTCGCCGGCGTGCGGGTTGAGGGCAAGAACGGCGAGTCGGGGGGACCGGATCCGCCAGTCGGTGCGGAGCGCGCGGTGGATCACCGTGATGCGCTCCCTGAGGAGCGCGTCGGTAAGTTCGCGCGGGACTTTCCGGAGCGGCGTGTGTATCGTGACAAGGCCGACGCGGAGCGAACCGCTGACAAGCATCATTGCGACATGGGGAGAGCGTGTGAGGCGCTGGAGAAGTTCTGTCTGGCCCGGTGCGTTGATGCCTGCGAGATGGAGTGCGTGCTTCGACACGGGGGCGGTGACAAGTGCCCGCGCTTCTCCTGCAAGCACCAGCCTGATGGATGTGCGTATGGCGGCCCCCGCGGCAGCCCCCGCGTCCGCGGAGAGCCTTCCGGGGGAAAACCGCACGGGGGTCCCACCGGCGGGCTCGAGTATCTGCACTATGCGTCCCCCCCCAGGCCCTGTGGAGGCGAAGGGGAGAAACCGCATCCGAAGTGCAAGGCGGGAAGCGACGCGTTCGAATATCCCGGAGGGGCCTACGAGCACGGGTGTGCAGAGCCGTCGCACCAGAGGCGTGGCAATTGCCTTCAGTGAGACTTCCGGCCCGATTCCGTTGTAGTCTCCGACGGTGATTGCGATTATGGGCTTCATAGTGCCGTTGTGGAAACGAGGACGTAATTGCCTGATTTGTTCTGGTCGACGAACATGAACTGCTTCTTCAGGTGGCCGTACGTCCAGATCTCCTGGAACCCGGAGACGGGATTGAGCGTCCTGTCGGTCGTCGTCGGCGGGCCGTACAGGACATAGATCCTTCCCCTGTCGGAACGGAAGCCGTCCGGCTGCCGGAGTGTCCCGAAAGTGCGCATCGCGAGATCGACACGCCTGTAATACTCGGTCATCACTTCGTTGAACGCCGTTTCGTGCTTTCCCCCTTTCGACCGCCAGAATCCTTCCAGGTTTCCCCGTCGTGCCTCCAGGTTTCCCCTCCGGAGCGAGTCAAGCTCGGACTCGGTCGTAATGTACCGGAGAGCGTCGAGGGCATTGTCGATCTCTTTCAGTGAGAAGGGCATATCCGGCCACACGGCCCGCCCCTTCCTTACTACTTCGTACCTGTCGGATCCGGAGGAAAGAGAGAATGTCATCCGGAATGACCGGAGGAGGAGCCGGGCGAAGGGAACGGGAACGACCGCAGCGCATGTTGCCCCGGGCGCATCCCGGGAGAGCCTGTACGCCGCACGCGAGCTGTCGGTCCACGGGGCGAACTTCACTCCGCGGTGAACCGGGACGAGTACCTCCTGGTCAGGGGGGAGGAAAGGCCGGTCCTCGGAGGAGGCGGGTTCCTCGGTGAACGAATACTTCACACTGAGGAGACTGTCGCGTCCTCCGGTTGATGTCCATACCACAAGGAGTGCCGCCGGGCGGCCGAAGAGTACCTCTTCTCCGTAGTTCATCAGGGTCAGCTCCCCGGGGATCCCCTTCGCATCCCGGGGAGGGGCGATAAGGACCACCGACGCCGTTCCCAGTCCCGCTGTGGTGCGGGAGGATGTCCGCACGAACCGGCTGCTGTCCAAGATGCTCCGGCGGGACTCCTGGTCCTCCACCGTCATCAGTATCCTGTACCTCCCCGGGGGAACCATGAGCGGAAAAATTCCCTGCTCCCATCGGACGCCGAGCGGCTTCCTGTCGGCGTCACCCTCGGGGATCTCCAGGGCCTGCATTGAGCGCGTGGCAATTCCTCCGGTCGAATCGGCGAGCTCTACCACGATCTCCCCGCTCCTGTGAAACGCGGAACGCCCATCCGGATCCCGGACCGGCACAAAGAATTCCCTGTCGATCCGGTAGTGGATGTCGATCCGCTGGCGAAGGGAGTCTCCCTCGCCCGGAAGGGGCAACGCCTCGTAGAACAGTACCTGCGGTCCCTGCTCTGAGCGGGGAGGACGGAATTGTCCCCGCGCGCTCACCGTCACGGCGGCCAGCGCCAGAACGATTGCCGATCCCATCATCAGTGTCGTTCGCACAACGCCTGCTCCTTTCTGCTTCGGGTCACTCCCGCGTGCACTCCTGCGCCGGAGGAAATCGACCAGGAGTCGCACCCCCACGCCTGATCCTCCGCGCCCCGTGTAGTCGGTGGGTTCTTCGATGATCGATGTCCCTGCGATGTCCAGGTGCACCCAACCGTAGGAGCCGGTGAATTTCCTCAGAAACATTGCAGCGGTAATGGCGCCACCCCACCGGCCGCCGGTATTCTTTACGTCCGCGATCTCGCTTTTGATCAGGGCCTCGTATTCCTCGAACATCGGGAGCTCCCAGACCCTTTCATATGTCCGTTCCCCCGAATCTTTGAGGAGGCGCATGGCTTCGGCGTCGTTCCCCATCATGCCCGTGGCGACATGACCCAGGGCCACGACAACCGCCCCGGTGAGCGTCGCGAGGTCGATGACGAGGGCGGGATCGAAGCGCCTCGCATAGGAAAGGGCATCCGCAAGTATCAGCCGTCCCTCTGCATCCGTGTTGTCCACCTCGGACGTCATGCCGTTGTGGTGGCGGAGAATGTCTCCGGGCCTCAGCGCGGAACCCCCGGGAAGGTTCTCGGTCGCCGGGACGATCCCGATGATGTGGACCGGGAGTTTCAGCCGGGCGGCGGCCTGCATTGCCGCGATCACGACCGCGCCCCCGGACATGTCCATTTTCATCTCCGCCATCCCTGCGGACGGCTTGATGGAGATTCCGCCTGAGTCGAACGTGACCCCCTTTCCCACCAGCACCACGGGGCCCTTTCCGGGGGCGGCCTGGGGGCGCCCGCTCCCCCGTCCCCGGTATTCCATCACCAGCAATCGTGGGGGGCGCCTGCTCCCCCGGGCGACACCGAGGAGTCCCCCCATCCCGAGCGAGCGTATCTTCCGTTCGTCGAATACGCTGACTTTGAAACCGCTTCGGCGTCCTGCTGATCGCGCGGCGGCGGCAAGCGACTCCGGGTAGATCTCGTTCCCCGGTGCATTTTCGAGGTCGCGCGCAAAGCACGTCGCTTCGCACACAAGAGTGGCGAAGCCGATTCCGCGCGCGATCGCCTTCTCGCGGGATGGGGAATCTGTGATGAAAGAGATCCTCGAGAGGATTTCGGATGCGGGGTTCTTCCGCGTCTGGTACTTGTCGTACCTGTAGAGGCCGAGGAAGACTCCTTCCGCCAGAGCGCAACCGTACAGCTCGGCAGGATCCTCGCCGGGCTCGGTGGCAAGAGCGGCGGTCACTCCTTTTTCAGGCTCGATGAACGAAGCCGTGCGGAGCCCCATCCCCCTCGCCGCCTTTGCAGCTGTGGCCCCTCCCCTCCGGAGGCGCTCCCTGCTCCAGTTTCCGTGTGCGCCGGCACCGACAAGGAGGAGTCGCGGGGTGGAGAGGTTCCTGGGGAAGAGGAGGAGTGTTTCCCGCTCTTTGCCGGCGAAGCCGGTTCCCCCTTCCGGAATCAGGTCCGCGCCCGTGAGAGTTCTGAGAACTTTGAGCTCCTCGCCGGACTTCTGCCACCCTTCGAAGACAAGATGAATCAGGACGTCCGCCTTCACGTGCCGGACCGCTCCCCTCTGGACGGCGATCCGTATCATTTTTCCCCCGTGATGTACTTGCCCGCCGCAGAGAGGACGCGCGAGCGCACGTCGCTGGTGTCTCCCCCGTCGATCCGGGCTCCCGCGGCATTCATGTGTCCGTTCCCTCCGAATTCCATGGCGAGTGCGTTAATGGGAATCACCCCTTTGGACCGGAAGCTGATCTTCACCCCACCCTCGATTTCCAGGAAGAGTATGCCCACCCGGACACCCTCGACGGACATCGGGTATGTCGTGAAATTGTCCGTGTCTTCCTCGCTCGTCCCGGTGCGTGAGAGCATCTGCCGAGTTATCGTGATATGGGCCAGTCGTCCCCCGAGTTCGGTCCTGAGGCCGGCCAGGACCTCCCCGAGCAGGTGAAGGCGGCCGGTCGACCAGCGTTCATACACCTCCGCGTATACTCTGACGGGATCCGCGCCGCAGGCGATCAGGCGTGAAACGATCGTGTGTGTGATCGGCCCGGTGCGGGGATAGCGGAACGAACCGGTGTCGGTCATGATGGCACAGTAGAGTCCGGTGGCGATCTCCGCGGTGGGTCGCTCATCCCCCTCCCGGAAGAGGAGACGGTACAGGATCTCACCCGTTGACGTGGCGTTTTCGTCGATAAGCACCGGGTGTGCGAATGGCTCGGGGTCGAGGTGGTGGTCTATGCAGATCTTGAGAGCGGGGGAACCGAGGACGGCTTCCTTCATCGACTGGAGCCGGTCCGGATGGTTGGTGTCGAGGACGACGATCACGTCTGCGCCTGCTATTGCCGGGTTGTCGCGGGGCGGGTCGAACTCGGCGACGGTGCCCCCTGGATCGAGAAAACGGTACGAGGCGGGGAGAGCGCTGTGGTTGATCACCCGCACGTCCTTTCCCCGTTTCCTGAGCCACGAGGCCAGGGCGATCTCCGATCCGATCCCGTCGCCGTCCGGGTTGACGTGCGTCGTGAGAACGAAGCGTTGACGGGTACGGAAGAGGAGGAGGATTTCTCCGCATGCCTCCTTCATCCCCTCTGGCAAATCCTCTGGCATTTCCTCTGGCATAACCTCCGGGTCTGCAATCGGGATCCCGTTACTTGATAACCCAGGTCTCTTCGCCGTCCAGCAGCTTCTGGAGGTCCCCCTCACCCTTCCTGCTTTTCGCGCGGGCGATCTGGTCCGCCATCTGTTCCTCGTACGTCGGGTGCTCGAGAGCAAGGAACACCCCCATGGGGCGGGGGAGGTCGGGGTTGTGTATCATGTTCGCAAGTATAAAGGCGAGCGTCGAGTCCTTTTCGTCATGGACGAGGAGGTCGCTTGCTGAGTATTTCCCGTCTTTCAGCGACACCGCTTCCGGCCTGAACCCGTTCAGTCGGATCCCCCTCTGGCGCTCCTTGCCGAAGAGAAGAGGTTTGCCATGTTCGAGGTACACGATGTGGTCGTCTTTCGTCTCCTTCTCCGTGAACTGAAAGAAAGCCCCGTCATTGAACACGTTGCAGTTCTGGTAGATTTCGACGAAGGCGGCCCCGTGGTGAGCTTCCGCGCGTCGGACCATCTCCTGGAGGTGTTTCGGGTCCCGGTCCATTGCACGGGCGACGAACGTGGCCTGCGCGCCGAGCGCGAGGGAGACCGGTATGAACGGGAAATCGATCACCCCGGCAGGTGTGGACTTCGTGACCTGCCCGAGCAGGGATGTGGGGGAGTACTGTCCCTTTGTCAATCCGTAGATCTGGTTGTTGAAGAGGAGGACCTTGATGTTCAGGTTCCGTCGCAGCATATGGATCATGTGATTGCCGCCGATGCTGAGCCCGTCCCCGTCTCCTGTCGCCACCCACACGTCGAGAGAGGGGTTGACCATCTTCACCCCGGAGGCGATCGCGGGCGCCCTCCCATGGATCCCGTGGATGCCGTAGAGGTTCAGGTAGTACGGGAACNNAACCGGCTGGAGCAGCCGATGCCCGACACCGCGACGTACTGCTCCCTCTTGTGCGGGAACTCCGGAAACACCCTCTGGACCTGCGCGAGTATCGAGTAGTCTCCGCATCCCGGGCACCAGCGGACATCCTGGTCCGACTGGAAATCCTTGATCGTCAGTTTCGCCTCTGTCTGCTCCGCTGTGTCAGGCATGTTTTCCTCCGATATGGTTCTCCACGAAATCCTCGATCTCCTCCGAACGGAGCGGCAATCCCCTGACGACGTTGAATCCGACGGCGTCCACAAGGTATTTTGCACGGAGGAGCTTGATAAGCTGGCCGCTGTTGATTTCCGGGACGATGACCGTCTTGAAGGCGGAGAGGAGCGGTCCGAGATTGCGGGGAAAAGGGTTGATGTGGCGGAGGTGGATCTGCGACACTGCATGTCCGGACTCCCTGATCCCGGCAACAGCGCTCTTGATGGAGCCGTACGTGCTTCCCCAGCCCACGAGGAGAAGGTCGCCGGAACGGGATCCTTCGACGGTCTGCTCGGGGATGTCGTCGGCGATCTTCTCGATCTTCTGCGCGCGCAGCCGGATCATCAGGTCGTGGTTGTCCGGGTCGTAATTGATGTTCCCGGTGACATCCTGCTTTTCGAGTCCGCCGATCCTGTGCTCGAGACCGGGCGTTCCGGGAATCGCCCATGGCCGCGCCAGCGTCCCGGGGTCGCGCGCATACGGCTGGAAGCCGACAGGGTCCTTCGCGAACGTCACCGGTATCGGGGGAAGTTCGCCGGCATCGGGGATCCGCCAGGGTTCGGCGCCGTTCCCCAGGTAGCCGTCCGTCAGGCATATCACGGGAGTCATGAACTTGATGGCCAGCCGGGCTGCTTCGTAGACGGTCAGGAAGCAGTCGGCAGGAGAGGACGCCGCCAGGACACACAGCGGTGCCTCGCCGTTCCTTCCGAGGACGGCTTGAAGCAGATCTGCCTGTTCGGTTTTTGTCGGAAGGCCGGTGCTGGGCCCCCCGCGCTGCACATCCACAATGACGAGGGGAAGTTCGAGCATGATGGCCAGTCCGAGAGCTTCCGTCTTCAGCGCGAGTCCGGGTCCGCTTGTTGTGGTGGCTGCCAGCGCCCCCGCGTATGAGGCGCCGATAGCCGCGCAGATCGCCGCGATCTCATCTTCCGCCTGGAACGTCTTCACGCCGAATTCCTTCAGGCGCGCGAGTTCGTGGAGTATGTCGCTCGCCGGTGTGATCGGGTAGCTTCCCAGGAAGAGCTGGAGCCCCGATTTCCGGGCTGCCGCCACAAGCCCGAGTGCAGTCGCGACGTTTCCCATGATATTCCTGTACTTTCCCGGCGGGAGTTTCGCGGGCCGCACGTCGAAGCGCGTCGTAAAGACCTCGGTGGTGTCGCCGTAGTTGTATCCTGCGCGGAGCACTTTCAGGTTCGCCTCGGCAACCTGCTTGTCCTTCGCGCCGAACTTCTCCTCGATGAACCTGATCGACTGGTCGAGGGGACGGTTGTACATCCAGTACATGAGCCCGAGGGCGAAGAAGTTCTTCGTCTTGTCGACGAACCGCGTGGAGAGATTCATGTCCGCCAGCGCGTACGTCGTCAGCTTCGTTATGCCGATCGCGTGGACGTTGAATTTCTCGAGCGAATGGTCTTCCAGGGGGTTCGTCGACAGGCCTGCCATCCTCAGGTTCTTCTCGGTGAACGCGTCCTCGTTCACGATGATCGTTCCACCGTCGCGGAGGATCTTCACGTTCGTCACGAGCGCCGCCGGATTCATGGCCACGAGAACATCGCACGTGTCGCCGGGCGTGAGGATGTCCGTGCTGCCGAATTTGATCTGGAATCCGCTCACGCCGTAGGTCGTCCCGGCGGGGGCCCGGATCTCGGCCGGGTAATCGGGGAGCGTGCTGAGGTCGTTCCCCAGCGACGCGACCGTGTTCGTGAACTGCGTGCCGGTGAGCTGCATGCCGTCACCGGAGTCCCCCGCGAAGCGGATTGTCACCTCATCAAGAGTCTGGATCTTCTTTGCCATGACTGTTCCCCTGCCTATAGCTATTGAACACGCGACGTCACGTCCCGGGTTCCGTCGGCCGGCGCTACTCGCGGACGACCCAGACTTTCAGCTTTCCCGTGACGCTTTGCGGGAGTTTCACGTCAACCGTATAGATGCCGAGCGCCTTGATCGGTTCTTCGAGATCGATGATCCGTTTGTCGACTTCGAACCCTTTCTCCTTCAACGCGTCGGCCACCATCTGCGACGTCACCGCGCCGAAAAGTTTCTCATCCTCACCCACCTTCATCTGCAGCGTGATCGACAGCTTCTCGAGTTCGGCGGCGAGCTTCTCGCTCCCCTTGAGCTCCTTGGTGTGGCGGCGGGAGGCCTGCTTTTTCTCTTCTTCCAGCGCGCGCATGCTGCCGCTGCTCGCAGGATAGGCGATCCCCTTCGGGATCAGGAAATTGCGCGCGTAGCCGTCCTTCACGTCGACGACCGCACCGACCTGCCCCAGTTTCTCGTGCTCTTTGCGAAGTATCACTTTCATGGATGGTCCTCTTGAGAGTCCTAACGGATGGAATCGGACACGAACGGCAGCATCGCGAGATGCCGCGCCCGCTTGATGGCTTTGACGAGCTGGCGCTGGTGTTTTGCGCAGGTACCGGTGATGCGCTTGGGGATGATCTTCCCCTGTTCGGTGACGAAGCGCGACAGGCGCTTGTCGTCTTTGTAGTCGATGTACACCTCTTTCGCGTCGCAGAAGCGGCATGTCCGTTTCTTGCGGGGCATCTGGCTTTCCTTGTCGCGCCGTGGCTTCCGTGTGGTGATCAATGTCTGCGTCTCCCTTGTCAATCGTTTGTGTTTGGCGTTGGCGTTATGGCGTTGGCGTCATGGTTTCCTGTCTGCCGCGGGTTCCTTGAAAAGCGGCTCGCGGGGCTGCACGGGTACCGGGTCCGCCGCCGGGGGCGCCGCAGCCGCCGCCTGGGCCTTTGCGCGCGCGGCAAGCGCCTTCGGGTCGAGCTGAAGGGTAAGGAAGCGGAGTATCATCTCGTCGAGCTGGAATGAACGCTCGAGCGAGGCAAGAAGCGGAGGGGGGGCGGTGAATTCGATGTTGACGTAAAAGCCGTTCGTTTTCTTGTTGATGGAGTACGCCAGGCGCTTGCGTCCCCATTTGTTGAGCGCATTCGCCGTGCCTCCGTTCTTGACGATCACGTCCTGCACGCGGCCTATGACGGCATCCACCTGCGTGTCGTCAAGCGACGCGTTGATGATAAACGTAGTTTCGTACAGCCGGGCTTTCTCCATGAAATTGCCTCCCTGTGGACCGTTGATGGTGCGTGACCCTCCAGTACTCACCGGGCGGTGAACTGAAGAGTAGAGGAGTCCCTCTTGTGGTTTACGGCGTGTTGTACACTGTCATCGCGTGATTGATTCCTGATAAGGCGAACGCACGGGCCGCGTCGGCTGCCCGGCGGACCATCTCCCGCGCCTGATCGACTTCCTCTCCGGCGAAGGCCTCGAGCACGAACTCCCGGCGTTCTTCTTTCGGGGGGAGCACATCCTTCCCGATACCGCAGCGCAGGCGTGGGACCTGATCGGTCCCCAGCGAAGCGATGACCGAGCCCAGCCCCCTGTGCCCCCCGTCGCTCCCCGCCGGCCGGATCCTGAGTGTTCCCAGGGGGAGCTGAAAATCGTCGAGAACGATGAGCGTACGTCCGACGGCCGTCCCCGTCACCGCGAGGGCCTCCATGATGGCCGCCCCGCTCAGGTTCATGTACGTGAGGGGCTTCACCAGGTGGAGTGTGACTCCCCCCTCCGTTGCGCGGGCGTAGTCGAACGCGCCGGGATGCCGGGAGAAACGGACGTGAAGTCCCGCCGAAAGTTCATCCGCCACCATGAACCCCAGGTTGTGCCTTGTCCCTTCGTATCCGGCGCCCGGATTTCCCAGCCCGACGATCATTGCTGATTGTTGGGCTGATTGCCGGGCTGATTGGAAGCCGGCTGATTCCGGGGCAGAGTCCAGGGGGGCGTCCACGGCGGAAAGCCTGCAGGTTACTTCTTCTTCTCCTCCTTGGGAGCCGGCTTGGCATCTTTGGATGCCGGCTTCGGATCCTTGGATGCGGGCTTGGCATCCTTGGGGGCACCCTTCGCGTCACCCTTCGCAGGTTCCGCGCTTTCACCTTCCTCAGGCTTCTTCCCCTTGCCGACGACCTCGGGTTCTTTGACGGCTTCCTCCGCCACGGCGACGACTTCCGCCTCCTTGGCCACCGTCGGCGGCAACACGCTGACCACGGCGTTGTCGGCGTGGTCCAGCAGCGTGACGTTCGGGATGTTCAGGTCGCGGACATGGACCGAGTGATTGATCGCCAGTTCAGTGATGTTGACCTCGACCTTTTCCGGAATGTCTTTCGGAAGGCAGGAGATCTTGAGCCTGTGGAGGATGTGCTGGACCATGCCGCCGTCCCGGACCCCCTGCGGAATTCCGCCTGTCAGGACGACCGGCACTTCGATGGTGAGCTTCTCGTCTTCCTTCAACCCCTGGAGGTCGAAGTGCACCGGCCTGTCCGTCACCGGGTCGAATTGCACATCGCGCAGTATGCACTTGCGGGACGTCCCGTCCTTCAGGCGGAGGTCGATCACGTGTGTCTCGGAGGTGAACACGAGCGGATCCAGAACGGGCTTCGGGACCTGTATGTTCACGTTTTTTTCTTCGCGCGCATAAAACACGCCTGGGACCATCCCGGCGAGCCTCGAGTGCTTGGCGCGTTTCCCGGTCAGATCCCGGATCTCGGCTTGCAACACAATTTCAGACATGATCCCACCTTTCCTGACAGTACGTGGTCATCAACCCTTGTCGACGTCAAACAGAGAACTGATCGACTTGAACTTGAACGTC
Source organism: Ignavibacteriota bacterium (assembly GCA_003158475.1). Taxonomy (GTDB): domain Bacteria; phylum Bacteroidota; class Ignavibacteria; order UBA10030; family UBA6906; genus Fen-1273. The sequence continues at coordinate 24,017 of PMJR01000125.1, forward strand.
CGCTTGATCGCCTCTGCGAATATGCGGGCCACCGATTCTCCCGCGATCTTCGCGGAGCCCGTGGGAAGCGGGAGGGAGTCCGTCACCACGAGCCGTGTCAGCGAGGAGGCGTTGATCCTTTCGATCGCGCTGCCGGAGAGGACCGGGTGCGTGCATGCCGCATAGACCTCTTTCGCCCCCGCGCTTTTCAACGCCTTGACCGCGTTGCAGAGCGTCCCCGCCGTGTCCACCAGGTCGTCGACGATCAGTATGTTTTTCCCGCGCGCCTCGCCGATGATGTTCATCACCTCGGCCTCGTTCGGCCGGGGTCGGCGCTTGTCGATGACGATCAGGTCCGCTTCGAGACGCTTGGCATAGGCGCGGGCCATCTTGATCCCCCCCACATCCGGCGAAGCCACAGCCAGGTTCGCCAGACGCATCTTCTTGAAATGCTTCACGAGTATGGCCGAAGAATACAGATGGTCGACGGGGATATCGAAAAATCCCTGTATCTGCGGCGCGTGGAGGTCCATCGTAATGACCCGGTCGGCGCCTGCCTGCGTTATGAGGTTCGCCACGAGCTTCGCCGTGATCGACACGCGGGGCTGGTCCTTCCGGTCCTGTCTCGCGTAACCGAAATACGGGATGACGGCGTTCACTTTCCGCGCGGAGGCCCTGCGCGCGGCGTCGATCATGATCAGGAGTTCGAGGAGGTTCTCCGCGGGCGGGTTTGTCGACTGAATGATGTACACGTCGGACCCGCGGATGTTCTCGGTGAACTTGACCCAGATCTCGCCGTCGCTGAACGTCTTGATTTCGCACTGACCCAGTTCGCTTCCGAGTTCGCGCGAAATTCTCTCTGCCAGGGGACGGTTCGACCGGCCGGAAAAAACCTTCAGGATGCTCATACAATCCGATTGGAATCGAAGCTTATAAAGATAACAAAAAGGAGCGCTTTTTGCAAGGCAAATTTTCGCGTTTGTTGACATTTTGGCCGGATTTTAATACTTTTCTAAAACAATGTCTTTCACGGACTTCCCCGTCAATTCCGATCGAGTGGTACTCGAGTCCCCTTTCAGCCTCCGCAACGAGTCAGGAGACGGCATCACGGGGGATTTGAGATATGCGGAAGGTGGAGCGGGGCTGCCGCTCCTCATCGTTTGTCACGGGTTCACGGCGCACAAGGACTGGGGGCCGTTTCCTTATTTCGGCCGCAGGTTCGCCGAGCTGGGGTTCGCCTCCGCGGTCTTCAATTTCTCGCACAACGGCATGGGGCCCGGTTCGAAGAGGTTCACCGAGCTGGAGAAGTTCTCCCGCAANNTCGGAGCCGGGCGTATCGATGCTTCGAAGATCGGCATCGTGGGGCACTCGCGGGGAGGAGGTGTTGCGATACTTTCCGCATCGAGAGAGCGCGACATCAGGGGGGTCGCGGCATGGTCAACCGTTGCCACCTTCCACCGCTACACTCCGCATCAGCGTGAAGCCTGGGAGCGTGAGGGGTTTCTCCCTGTGACCGTCAGGGGACTCAGGACGCGCCTGAAACTCGGGATCGAAGTTCTCCGTGACCTGGAGGCAAACAGGGAAGTGTATGACCTTCCCCGGGCCGTCCGGGCTCTGAGGGTCCCGCTCCTCCTCGTTCACGGCGCTGCTGACGTGTCGGTGAGACCGGCAGAACCGGAATCACTCTACTCCGTTGCAGACAGGTCGAAGACGGAGTTCGTCCTTGTGGAAGGGACCGGTCACACATTCGGCGCAAAGCACCCGTACAGGCACGGCAGCCCGGCCCTAGACCATCTTGTGGAGCTGACTGCACGGTGGTTTCATATGTTCATCTGAGGAGAAGAATCATGAATGACTCGTCGAATCTCGTGCTCGGGAAGACTGTGGATTCTTCTCCGGCCCTCGTCCAGTTCACCTGGGTGGGCCTCTTCGCCGTGGGGACGATGCTCTCTGCCCGGCTGGAGATTCCGCACCAGCCGGTCCCGTACACGCTTCAGACTCTCATGGTCCTCCTCTCGGGGGCATTTCTCGGGCCGAGGAACGGCATGTTGAGCCAACTCGCGTACATAACTGCCGGGATTCTGGGAGCCCCGGTGTTCGCGGGGGGGGCAGCCGGGTTCGCAAGGATACTGGGACCTTCGGGTGGCTACATTCTCTCATTCCCTCTTGCCGCGGCCCTGGTGGGATACCTTGTCAACAGGCGGCACTCGCTCATACAGGTGGCGCTCTCGATGGCTGCAGGGCTGGTTGTGGTGTTCACACTGGGCGCATTGCACCTCGGCGTCTTCTACACGCACAGCGTCGGCACGGCCCTCGCGGCCGGCGTGTTGATATTCAGCTGGTGGGACCTCCTGAAGCTCTCTGCAGCGTCGATGATCTACTTCGAACTGGGGAAACGGTGGAGGAGGCTTCCCCCACCCGCAGATCCCGGGAGAAGGGAGACCCGGTAGTCCCTCCTGGAACCGGCGGGGCTGTCAGTCTGCTCCGCGAATTAATGAAAGCGATCCCTCCCAGCGGCGATAGAGTTCGCCGGTGGCCCTGACGGTTCCGGCCGCGTACTCTGCAATCTCCCGGTACCGCCCCTCGTCCACGAGCCGGGGTACGTCGGGCCGCCCTGAATCCCCTCCTGCGCGCCCGATGCCGAACCCCCTGCAGTAAGCCTCGAGCGTGAATTTCCTCATCGCACCGTAAAACGTCAGCTGATCAAGGAGATCGCAGTGCTCCCTGGCGCTGAATCGGTAAGGTATGAGGTTGCGGGAAGGGGCGACCCCAAGGAGCGCCGAGCGGAGCATAAGGAAGGGGCAATCGAACAACCGGCCGTTGAATGTGATGAGCCGCTGGAAACGGGTCACGGCACTCCAGAATTCTGTCAGCATCTCCTCTTCAGCTGCCGGGACCACTTCGACGAGCCCGTCCCCGGTCCGGGCCGGCTCACCCCCCGGGTGCTCGTACCAGACCTTTCCTCTGCCTGTCCCCGGGTTCAGCATGGCGACGGCAAGAATGCGCGCTGTCAGCGGCGCGAGGCTCATCCGGTGCAAGACCTCCGCCGGATCTTCTTCCGCAGATGCATACGGGGAGACCCGTTCCTTTTCATCGAAGGCCCCGGGAGGGTAGGCGAGCGTTTCGATATCGAAGACGACCTCAGAGATCTTCCCCCTCACCGCCCGCCCCCTTCATGGCTTTCTTCACGGCCCCCTCCACGACGTCCCACGTGTAGCCGCGCCTCAAGAGAAATGCCGTCAACTGCTGCCTGATTTTTGCGTCCCCCTTCTCGCGTGTGCGGAGCCGGGCTGATTTCCTTGCAACAAAGGCCGAAGCGGCCCGGCCTGCTTCATCCTCCTGGCTGACCCCTTCGAGTATCTCATCCAGCGCTTCATCGGCCAGAGCCCTGTCGACTCCCAGGAGAAGGAGTTTCCGTCTCAACAGCACTCTCCCGGTGGGCTTCAGCGTGAGCGCATTCCGGATGAACGACCGGGCGAACGCGGCATCGTCAAGGAGTCGTGCGTCCTTCAGGGCCGCGACGGTCTCGGCTCCGACCGCATCACTGAATTCCTTCTCACGGAGTGCGTCGCGGATTTCGCGTTCGGTCCGGGCCCGCACGGCCAGGTAGCGGAGGGCCGCGACTCTGGCAGCGAGAAGTTCTTCCGCCCGTTCGAGGCCCCTGAGAGTCTCCGGTGTGATCTCATCCCCAGTGCGGAGCCCGAACCGAATCAGCGTGTCGGTTCCCACGCCGATGAGAAAAACACCGTCGGCGAATATTGATCTCCTTCCGGGGCGTTTCTTCTGGTTTTCTATCCGCGTGATCTTCATTCGGGGGGGCGTCGTCATGCAAAAATCCCCCGTGCCGTCCGGGCGCGGGGGATCCGTTGCCACTTTTCCGTCACTTCTTTCTGGCCGGTTCCGGACGGGGGGGAGGGGGAGCCGGAGGGGGGGCCTTCGCTGCGGGGGATTCACGCTTTGCGGCGTCGGACTCCCCGTTGCCGGGGCGCGCGGTGCGGGGTCCGGAGGCCAGACCGAGTTTCCTGCGAAGCTCGCCGTCGATCTTCTTTGCGATCGTTTCGTTCTCCTGGAGATACTTCTTCACTGCGTCCCGTCCCTGGCCGATCCGTTCTTCCCCGTACGAGAACCATGAGCCTGATTTCGCGATGATATTTTGCTCCACCGCCGTGTCCACAAGGTCGCCGAGTCTTGAGATCCCTTCGTTGTACAGTATGTCGAACTGGGCCTCCCGGAAGGGAGGAGCCACCTTGTTCTTGACCACTTTGACCCGGGTCCTGTTTCCGACAATCGTCGTTCCGTCCTTGATCGCCTCGATGCGGCGGACATCGAGACGCACCGACGCATAGAACTTGAGTGCGTTCCCTCCGGTCGTTGTCTCGGGGTTGCCGAACATCACGCCGATCTTCATCCGGAGCTGGTTCGTGAATATTACCGACGTCTTCGATTTGCTTATCGCCGATGTGAGCTTCCGGAGCGCCTGGGACATCAGCCGGGCCTGGACCCCCATGCTCGGATCCCCCATCTCTCCCTCGATCTCCGCCCGGGGGGTCAGCGCCGCGACCGAGTCGATCACGATGACGTCGAGGGCTCCGCTTCTGACGAGCGTCTCCACGATCTCGAGCGCCTGCTCGCCGAACTCCGGCTGTGAGAGGAGGAGGTTGTTGACGTCCACCCCGAGCTTCTTCGCGTACGCGAGATCCAGGGCATGTTCGGCGTCAATGAACGCTGCAATCCCCCCCGTCTTCTGCGCTTCCGCGATGATCTGGAGGCAGAGGGTTGTTTTTCCGGACGATTCGGGACCGAAGACTTCGATCACCCGTCCGCGTGGTATCCCGCCGATCCCCAGTGCTGCGTCAAGGGAAACCGATCCCGTCGATATCACATCCACCACCTGTATCGGTCCTTCGCCGAGGCGCATAACGCTCCCTTTCCCGTGCTGCTTTTCGATCTGGTCGAGGGCGATCTTCAATGCCTGGAACTTGGCGTCTTTCTCTTCGGACATGAGCGACTCCTTGTTGATGTATATACTCGGGATGAAGGCGTATTACGATCACACCGGGGTTCCGGGAGAAATGCCCCCGACTCCCGTGAGAGGGATCGACCGGAGGACGACATATTCGGATCCGCGGGGCCTCGGCACGCTCTGCATGATCTCCACGGCAGGGATAATCACCGGCGGGTGCTCAAATGTACGCGTTTCCACGATGCCAATCAACCCGCGGGACTCCCCGGCGCCGCCGACGCGTCCCAGCGTCACATGGGGATGGAACGGCCTACCCTCCGGGACGAACCCGAGGGCTGAAAGCCCTCCAGAGACGATTTCCTGCAAGCGGCTCAGGTCTCTTCCGCTTTCCCTGATGCCGACCCAGATGATTCGTGGCCGTGTGCTGTCGGGGAAAAAGCCGATCCCCGAATAGCTGAGTGAGAGGGGAGAAGTCCCGGAGGCCGCCGTTTCAACCTGCTGTTCGATGGATCCGAGTCTGGAGCGTTCGACGTTCCCGAGAAACCGGAGCGTGCAGTGGAGTTTTCCGGTTGACTCCCACCGGACATCCCGCGTCCGGCGTGCCAGGTCGTCCCTGAGGAGTGCCATCCGGTGTTTCACCGCCTCGGGCGTGTCGATGGCAATGAAGAGCCTGAGCAGGTCCATGCCTTACTCCAGACTCAGCAGTCGCCTGCGTACGAGTTCCAGCGCCGCCTGCGACGCGCGTTCCTTGACGCGCGCTCGTCCCTCGCCGAAATCGAATTTCAGTGCAAGCGTTCCTCTCGCGTCGGCGATTCCGATCCATACCGTGCCGACCGGTTTGGAGGGAGTCCCCCCCGCCGGTCCGGCGATTCCCGTTGTCGAGAGTCCGATCGCCGTGCGGGCGGTTTTCCGCATTCCCGATGCCATCGATTCCGCCGTTTCCCTGCTCACCGCGCCGTGTGTCCCGATCGTCTCCGCGGGGACGCCGAGGAGTTCTGTTTTCGAGGCGTCGCTGTATGTGACAACACCCCGTTCGAAGTAGGCCGAGCTCCCGCTGACGTTCGTCAGCCTGTGCGCAATGAGTCCCCCCGTGCACGATTCGGCGACCGCAATCGTGAGCTTTCTCCCGGCGAGCATGCGGCCGAGGACGGTTTCGAGATCCTCTTCGTCCGTTCCATAAATGTATCGCGATACCTTTGCGCGTATCCGTCCCTCCACGTCGCGGACCGTCCCGTCTGCTTCGGCGGCGGAACCGCCGTGCACAGTGATTCTGAGTCGGACCCCCGCGGGAGAGGGGAGGAACGCCAGCGATGCCCCGCCGAGGAGCTGGTTCAGGTTGCCGAGCTGGGCGGCAAGGAAACTCTCGGGGATCCCGGTTGTCAGGAGCGTGCGGTGGCGTATGACCTGCTCCCCGGCCAGGGGGGCGAGGAACGGGATCACCGATCCGTCGATCATCTCCTTCATCTCGTACGGGACACCGGGGAGCACGAACATGATCTTCCCCTTCTCGCTGAACCGGAGCCCGGGGGCCGTACCGACCGGGTTGGGGAGAACGTCGGCGCCGCGGGGGACGAGGGATTGGTCTTCCGCGGCGGCGGTCCAGGGGAGGTTTCTCGCCTTCGTCAGCTCACCGATATGGCGCCTGACCTCCTCGTTCGGGACGAGATCGGTGCGGAAGAAAGCACAGACCGCATTCCGTGTGATGTCATCGTGTGTCGGCCCGAGCCCCCCTGTCACGACCGTTACGGCCGACGATTCCCATCCTGTGCGGAGGGCGCCGACCACGGCGTCCATCGTGTCGCCGACCGTGGACATGAATGCGACGTCCACGCCGATCGAGTTGAGGCGTTCGGCGATGAACGCCTGGTTCGTGTTGATGACCTGCCCGATCAGCAGCTCGTCACCTATTGTCAGTATGTGCGCGTTCAACTCATCCCCCTCCCGTTCACGAACAGCGTCCAGAGGAACAGAACGACCCGGGTACCGGCATTGGCGTACACTCCGGCGACGACGTCGTCCAGCATGATGCCCCAGCCGCGGGGGAGGCGTTCGAGCGACCTGGCGGGTTCCGGCTTGAGCACGTCGAAGAGACGGAAGAGGATGAACGCGGTGATGAACGGGGCGGGTCCCGTCCCGATTCCGGCGAGTGATACCCACATCCCGACAATCTCGTCGATGACCACGATGGAAGGGTCCGCCTGCGCGTGCGCTCCGGGCTGGAACAGCGCCTTGGCTGCCGCAGCGCTCCTGGTCAGCCTGTTCCCCTCGGCGTCCGCCATCCGCCCCGCGGTGTACACGCCGATCCCGAATCCGAGAACCAGGAGAACGGGAAGCATGGCGCCTGTGGCGCCACCGGCGCCGGGTATGAGGAACAGAAGGAGGCCGGCAAGGGATCCGAACGTCCCGGATGCCCACGGGATGTAGCCGGTGAAGAATCCCGTGGCGATGAACCGCACCGCAAAGGGGACACGATTCCCCTCCGGTGCTTCAGGGTGCGGGACGGAACCGATCATAAAGTTCGCGAATAACCTTCCTGTTGTCGAATACGTAGGCGATGCCCGTGCCCGCCGTGGTGAGCGTCACGAGGAGCATCATCCCGAAGAGCACCTTTGGATGCATGAGCGTGTCGATCGTCGGGCCGAACTCCCCGTACACGGGAGGGATGCTTCGTCCGACATAGAGGATCAGGATATAATAGATGACGACGAACTGGCCGAAAGTCTTGGCCTGGGCTCCCCGTGTCGTGACAATCGGTTTGTCCAGGTACTCGGCGGAGCTCCGGAGCCCGGTGATGAAGAAATCCCGCACGATGACGATCCACACCATCCATGCATCGACAAGGTTCAGTCCCACGAATGCGAGGAGCGCGCAGGAAGAGAGGATCTTGTCGGCCAGGGGGTCGAGGAATTTCCCCCATCGCGAGCTGTGCTGCATCTTCCGCGCTATCCAGCCGTCGTACCAGTCGGTCAGTGCCGCGACGACAAAGACGACGAGGGAAAGCTGCAGGTAGAGCGGCGAACCCGACATGAGGAGCAGGACGAAGACCGGCGTGAGGAGAATGCGGAGGAGCGTAAGCTGATTGGGGAGCGTGAGCTGTATCTCAAGCCTTGCCATATGGCGGTTCCCTGCGGTGGGTTAGTTCATGCACCGGTCACGTATCGGGCCGTGCGTCAAGGGGTGGCGCGGAGAGGGTGGAGTCGCGGGGAGAGGTCTCAGGCGACCTTCAACACCCTGTTCGATTTGATGCACGTCGTGCATACCCTGAGGCGCTTCGAGCGGCCGTCGACCTTTGCGCGGACGTTCTGGAGGTTGGGTTCCCAGCGCCGGCGGGTGAGGTTGTGGGCGTGGCTGATGTTGTTGCCGGTGACCGGCCGTTTACCGCAGATGTCGCACACCTTTGCCATACTGGCGTCCAATCAATGAGAATCGAGGCATTCAAGATAGTGAAATAAACAGTCCGGCGCAACAGTTTGTTGAAATTCAGCCTGTTGTTCCGTACCATGACAAAATGAGCGTCCCGCGCAGTGAGATGATCGTACTCGGCATAGAAACGTCTTGTGATGAAACATCGGCGTCCGTCCTGGCAGATGGGAAGGCCGTTTCGAACGTGATATCCTCCCAGCTCATTCACAGCGCTTACGGAGGGGTTGTTCCCGAACTTGCTTCCCGGGCGCACCAGCGGCTGATCATACCGGTTGTCGAAGAGGCCCTTGCCAGCGGAGGGATCAAGAAAGAAGAGATCGACGGGATCGCCGCAACGCAGGGGCCGGGACTGGTCGGTGCGCTCCTGGTCGGCCTCAGCTTCGGCAAGGCACTCGCATTCGGACTGGGAATCCCGTTCACCGCCGTCAACCATATGGAGGGGCACCTGTATTCTGTCTTCCTCGAAGAGGATGTCCCCGCCTACCCTTTTCTCGCCCTCGTGGTATCGGGCGGCCATACGATGCTTGTGCATGTGGAGGCCCCCTTCAGGCATACGGTGCTCGGCGAGACCCGGGACGATGCAGCCGGGGAGGCATTCGACAAGGTGGCGAAGATGCTCGGGCTGGGATACCCCGGGGGTCCCGCCATCGACAGGCTTGGAGCCGGAGGGAACCCCGGTGCGGTCCGGTTTCCCAGGTCGTTCCTTGAGGAGGGAACGCTTGATTTCAGCTTCAGCGGGATAAAGACGTCCGTTCTGTACTATCTCCGGCGGGAAGGACTGGGGGAATCCGGCGCGGCCCGCACTCTTCTGGACGGGAAGCGCATGGCGGACATCTGCGCCAGCTTTCAGGCCGCTATCGTTGAGGTTCTCGTCGCCAGGACCATACGCGCCGCACTCCGCCAGGGGGTGACGGATATTGCCCTGGTGGGAGGTGTCTCGGCGAACTCATCGCTCCGGCGCACGCTCCGCGACGAAGCGGGGAAGCACGGGTGCAGGGTGTTTACACCCCGGAACGAATATTGCATGGACAACGGGGCGATGATAGCCTATGTCGGCTGGATGCGGCTCGCGCGCGGCCTCACCTCCGCCTATGGGACCCCCGCGGTGGCATATCTCGAACTCACCGGCATCGCCTCATGACGAGCAATCATGCAGAGCGGCGAGAATTCGCCGCCGCGACACTGGTAATCGGAGTCGGCGTGGCAAGGGTCTGTCTGGTCCTCTGGTCCTCCCTGAAGGCAAACGGGGGACCCGGTTTTCCTCTGGATGATCCATGGATCCATCTCCAGTTTGCAAGGAACCTCCGCGAGTTCGGGGCGTTCTCCTACTTCCGGAATGAAATGGTCACTGCCGGCTCCACATCCCCGCTGTATACCATCCTTCTCTCGGTCGGGTTTTTCTTCACATCGAATGAAATGCTCCTGAGTTACGTTCTGGGGATAACCTTTTTTGCCGTCTCCGGTCTCTTCTTCTGGCTCCTGCTGCGGCGCCTGGTCCCTGATCGCCCCGTCTTCGCGCTGGCCGGGATGCTCGTCTTCCTCCTGGAACCCCGGATGGAGTGGGCGGCGCTTTCGGGAATGGAAACGACGCTCTTTATCGCCGGTGTGCTTGCCTCCATCTACTTCTTCGCCGCGCGCGAGTGGCGGATACTTCCGGTCATTCTCGGGATGCTGCTCTGGATTCGTCCGGAAGGAGTGGTGCTGATTGCAATTCTCGGCGCGGGAGCGGTGTACGGGGCGTACTTCGGGCGGCGTCCGCATCCGGAGAGGCCATCCCCTGCGGCGCCCGGGGCGCTCTGGCCCGAGTCGCGCCTTTCGATCGGCCTCCTTCTTCTGATCGCTGCAGCGTACTTCATTATGAACTATTCCCTGTCCGGTTCCCTCTTTCCCAATACGTACGCCGCAAAAATAAAATTCTACGCTTCGGGAACGCCGGACTTCCCTGCGAGAGTCTTTGCCTTTCTCACGGGCGGTCATATGACCGTCCTTGCGATCTTCGGGGCGATCGGCGCCCTGATGGCCCTTCGCGACGTTGTTCAGACCCGGCGCGCGGAGCCGTTCCTGCTTCTGTGCTGGATCGTGCTCATGTTTCTGGCGTACTGGAGGAACCTTCCCTACCTGTTTCAGGAAGGGCGCTACATGATGCCAGTGATCCCGGCGTTTCTGATCCTCGGTTTGCTTGGTGCCTCCTCGACAGGCGACTTCCTCCAGCGAAGGCTCTTCGCAAAGTCCGGCCTGCGGCGGTATTCACTCGTCTCTTGCGCATTGGTCCTCGTCCCCATCGCTCAGTTCTTCCTGGGGGGGGAAGCTATGAAAGTGCGATACGCGGAGGCCTGCAGGTACATCAGCGATCGCCAGGTAAAAACGGCGCACTGGCTGCACGACAACCTTCCCGGGGAGGCGGTCGTCGCCACACATGACATCGGCGCGATCGGGTTCTATTCGGGGCGCCGGGTCGTCGACATGGTCGGACTCGTCTCCCCGGAGATGATTCCGAACCTGCACAACCTGGATTCCCTCAGGGCGTTTCTCGTACGCAAGCGCGTGACGCATCTGGCGGTCCTTCGCAACTGGTTCGAAGTTGTGAACGTCAATTCGCTGTTCCGGACGGACGAAGCCCACCCGGAGATCATGGAGGTCTTCGCGTTCGATCCGTTCCGCCTCCATGTCGTCCCGGGCAACGTGGGAGCCATTGAGCAACTTGCGCTTGCGTACCTGGCGCGCGGGGAGTCGAGGACTGCCATTGCGCTTCTCACGGGGGCGATCCGGCTTGATCCCCTATCGTCGCGGATTCACATGTACCTGGGGTTGGCCCTTCTGTCTGCGGGGAAAACCGTGGAGGGGGAATCGTCGCTGCGGCAGTCACTGGAGATTCAGCCCACGCTGTTGGAAGCGCGCGCGGCGCTCGCTCAGGTTGAAGCCGCCCGGGGGAATCGGAAGTGATGATCCCCCGGATTGAAAAACCGGCCCGCCTCGTGCCGGTGGCTCTTGCGGTGGGGCTGCTCGCCTGTGTCGCATCGGTCGCCTGGGTACTCTATGGGCCGAATCCGTTCAGCGGGGGGGTCGGCGAACGCGTCCTCTATGTCTCGCGCGGCCAGTCCTTCGCTACGGTGGTTGACTCGCTGGATTCGAAAGGGATTCTCCGGAGCCGTTTCCTGTTCATGATCGTTGCGCGCGTTCTGGGGGGTGCCGATAAAGTGCAGGTGGGAAAGTACGTCCTTCAGAGCGGGATTTCCAATGTCGATCTCTTCGTCATGCTCCGGTCGGGGAAGGGGAACCAGCTCATACATGTGACCGTGCCGGAAGGGTCCAGGATACGCGGGCAGGCGCGCATTTTTTCCAGGGCGCTTGGCATCGACTCGTCGAAATACGCACGGCTCGCCTTCGATCCCGCCTGGGCCCGCTCACTGGGAATCGATGCGGGGGGACTCGAGGGGTACCTCCTCCCGGATACGTATGACTTCTTCTGGGAACAGGATGAACGGGAGATCCTGAAGCGGCAGCTGGATGCGTTCCAGAGATTCTTCAACGACACTCTTCTCACGAAGTGCCGGGAATTCGGATGGGATGTGCATCAGACGGTGACATTTGCTTCGATCGTCGAGGGGGAAGCGGTACTTGATGAAGAACGCCCGATCATTTCGGGAGTCTACCACAACCGCATCAGGAGGGGGATGCGGCTTGAAGCGGATCCTACGATACAATACGTCCTCGAGGACGGACCCCGGCGGCTCACATATGCGGACCTGAAGTCCAATTCTCCGTACAACACGTACCGCTACAGGGGACTTCCGCCCGGTCCGGTGAACAACCCAGGGAAGGCATCCATCCTGGCGGCGCTTTACCCTCAGGGGAACGGCTACCTCTTCTTCGTTGCAAACGGAAGGGGAGGACACTGGTTCACGCGGACCTATGACGAGCATCTCCACTATGTCAGAATCTTCAAGCACGAGAGACGGGTGCGGGCTGCGGGGGCGTCGGCTTCACGACGGGAGTAGGGGGGGAGTGGATTTCCAAAAAAATGGGGTAGCCCGGGATTGCCATCAACGTCACCACCCACCAGCGACGCGTCACAGCCAACCACACACCCGGGATACCCCGTTAAATCTGCGAGATCTGATGCCGGAGATGGCCGGCATTCATATACTTGAACATAACGGCAGGGTCAATGGTTCCTGAACTGAAAAATCGTTTTCTACCGGCGGCGATGCTTGCAATCCTTCTCGGGGGGTGCGCCGGTCAGGTCCCCCCGGGAGGCGGCCCGAAGGACACCGTCCCTCCAGCCATCGTGCGAACATTTCCCGACAGCAATGCCGTACGGGTCATGCCTCACGCCATCACACTCGAGTTCAGCAAGTACGTCGACCGGCGGAGCGTGGAGGAGTCAATCTTTATATCCCCGTATCCGGGGGATCTCCGGTACGACTGGAGCGGGAGAGAGGTGACGTTTTCATTTTCGGGAAAATTGAGGGAAAACACGACATATGTTGTCAATGTGGGGACCGATGTTGCGGACCTGCATGAAGGGAACAGGATGGCGGCCTCATTTACGCTTGCATTTTCCACCGGGGATTCCATCGACAGGGGCTTCATCAACGGGCGGGTCTTCGATGAGAAACCTGACGGGGTCCTGATATTCGCCTACCGTCTGTCGGGGCTCCTCCCGGACACGCTGGATCCTTCACGGGTCAAGCCGGATTACGTCACACAGACTGGAAGAAACGGCTCATTCTCGCTCGCCCACCTGGGGTTCGGTCCGTACAGGGTGTTCGCTGTGAGGGATGAGTACCATAACTTCATTTATGACCGGGAGATTGACCAGTACGGCGTCGCCCCGCGGGACTTCATCCTTTCCCCGCGGGAGCCTTCCGTCGACGATCTCTGGTACCGTCTCTCGAAAGAGGATACAACCCGCCCCTTTACGGCAGGGGTGAAGGCGCTTGACAGGTACCGGATCGCAGTGAGGTTCAGCGAGCCCCTGGATTCGCTATCGTTCACAAGGAGCACATTCACCGTGGTGGACACACTCTCGATGCGCGAAGTCCCGCTCCGGCTGGTCTACCTCGACAGATTTCAACCCTCAGTTGCGGGAATTTTTACGCGCGTCCCGATGGATAGTCCCGCGGTATACCGGCTCACAGTCCGCGGCGCAGCGGACCTCTCAGGGAACCTGATGGATGAGCGCGCCCGCGGCGAGACATTCGAAGGGACGCTCACTCCGGACACCATCAGACCTTCCATCAGTGTACGGGACATGCGGGACAGCACCCGCGCCCTCCCGCTCAACCCCGTGATTGAAGTGCGGTTCAGCGACCCGGTGCTCCCTTTTTCACTTCCGGGGACGGCCGTGCTCACGGACAGCTTGAAAAAAGATGTCCCGGCGCGGTCTCTCTGGACCGGACCGGCGTCTTTCGCGCTCATCCCCTGGGGACCTTTGCCGGGGACTGCATGGTACACACTCCGCGTTACCCTGGATTCTGTCAGAAGCCTGACGGGGCGTGCCTACAGGGATTCGACGTTTGCGTTTCATTTTCAGACGCTCGACCTGCGGAACACGGGAAGCATCTCGGGGAATGTCCAGGATGCGCGGGGTGGCAGAATTGTCCTGACGGCGTCGAGCATCAACCTCACACCCCGGCACTCATCGACGATCCGCCTGGCGTCCCCCGGTCCATTCGCTCTTGCGGAACTTCCGGAAGGAAAATATACGATCAGCGCGTTCAGTGATTCCGCGGGTTCCGGGGAATATGCCTATGGACTCCCCGCGCCGTTCCGTCCCTCGGACCGGTTCACGGTCTTCCAGGATACGATACGTGTCAGGGCACGGTGGGGGGTGGAAGGCGTGCTGGTGAAATTCAGATAGCGGATGCGCGGATCAGTGCGCCGGGGGGGGCGCCTGTTTGAATACCTTCTCGGGGACCGCCCAGGAATCCCCAAAGCCCCTCTCTACCGCAAGCTTGACAAACCTCTCCGCCTCATAGCGCTGAAGAAAATTCCCCCCCCGGATCTTGTACGTGGGGGGATCGTACTGAAGGTAAAACCATTCCGACGGGAAAAACGATTCCGCCTCGAGCTTCTTTGCTTTTGCGGCATCGATGTCCGTTGTCGAGTATATCTGGACACGGAACCCCTGGACGAGTTCAGCTTCCCCCTCGGGCGTGGCGGCGTTCCCGGGGTTATCCAACTGGCGAAGGAGCGGCGTGCCCGTTTGCGACGGGGAAGTCGGCAGCGTGTCATGATCCGACGGGCGAAAATCCGCCTCATACCGCCCCATGGCATCCTGCGCCGGGGACGAGGGGGAATCACGCGTGGCCTCCCTGCCGGGGGCGCAGGCGGAGAGAAATGCTGCAGGGACAAGAAAGAGGGGGATGTATTTCATGCTCACTACCGTTTAAGCTGGACGATCCATGAATCACTGTATTCGGAGGGGTAGTCCTGCCTCATCTGCTGCCGGAACGCGCGTGCGTTTTCGCGCGACTCAAAGAAGCCGATCCGTATCTGATAGAGACCCGGACCGGCGAGGAAGTCGTTCAGCACCGGCATGTGGTACCGCTTCCGGGCCTCCCCCTGCACCACGCTTGCGTGGTGCGGGTCCCTGAATGCGCCGATCTGAACCATGAAACGGATCTGCGCCGTCCTGCCGGGTGCGCCGACTGTGCCGTGCTCCCCCGCGTTCAATGCCGTGACAGTGTCTGCGTGCGTATGGAACTGTACCCTCTCCGGACTTTCGTTCCTGGGAGCGGGGGGCGCGGGCTTTTCAACGGCGGCGGGTTCTTCGGACGATCCGCAGCCGGGAAGGAATACTGCGAGTGCCGATGCCATCATCACAAGGGGTGAGAACTTCATCAGTACCCTTTCGACGCTGTCCCGGCGTCACCGCTGACAATCTTCACACTCGCGCTGGCACCGATCCGGTCCGCTCCCGATGCGACCATTGCCAGAGCGTCTTCGCGGCTCCGCACGCCGCCGGAGGCTTTGACCCCCATGGCGCTTCCCACCACGCGCCTCATGAGGGCGACATCGCCGGCGGTCGCCCCCCCCTTCGCAAAGCCGGTAGAGGTCTTCACGAAATCCGCCCCGGCACGCTTCGCAAGGAGACATGCTTTGATCTTTTCCTCGTCGGTCAGCAACCCGGTCTCGATGATCACCTTTGAAAGCACACGGGCCCGCCGCGCGGTGCTCGTGACTGCGAATATGTCGGACTCGACGTAGTCGTGTTCCCCCGTTTTGAGCATCCCGACGTTGATCACCATGTCCACCTCCTGGGCCCCGTCCCTGATAGCCTGTTCCGCTTCGAATGCCTTCGAGGCGGTGGAAGTGGCGCCGAGGGGGAAGCCGATCACCGTGCAGACCCTCACATCGCTCCCCTTGCAGAGCCGCGCGCAGAGAGGGACATAGCCGGGATTAATGCAGACGCTCGCGAATGTGAACTTGAGCGCCTCGGCACAGAGCTGTTCGATCTCGCGCACGGTCGCATCCCCTTTGAGGAGCGTGTGGTCGATGAGCGCGGCGAGGTCAGGCTCGACGCCGCCCGCCTCATCCACACCCATTCCCGCAGAGACCCGGGTCGCGCCGTTCCCGACGATGTTCCGCACCCCCGCTTTGTTGTGAACGACGCACAGGTTGTCGTCGCAGATTCCGTCCCTGCAGCACTCATGGTGGGGACGGACCCCTCCCCTCAGCTTTTCAGCCAGTATCTCGTCGATGATCCGGTCGATTGTTGTGCGGTTCATAAGTGCAATGAGTGTGAAACCTCCCCGATCCCTCTGTTGAATATAGCGACAACGGGGGAAAATACAAATCAGAGGAATATCTTCCCGGGATTGAGTATCCCCCGGGGGTCGAACGCCCCTTTGATCGATTTCATGAGGTTGATTTCCGCCTCCGGGACCGCAATCGGGAGGTACGGCCGCTGCGTGTACCCGATGCCGTGCTCGCCGGAGATCGTCCCGCCGAGTGACACGGTCAGCGTGAAAATCTCCCGTATTGCAGGCTCGATCCCCGCGTTCCATGTCTCTTCCCCGAGCCCTCCCTTCAGGAGGTTGACGTGGACATTCCCGTCTCCCGCGTGGCCGTAGCAGACCGACGTGATCCCGTAGCGGGAACATATCTCCTTCACCCCTTTCACGAGGGGGGGGAGCCGCGCGCGGGGGACGACGGTGTCTTCCTCCCGGTAAGCAGAAATCGATTTTACCGCTTCCCCGATCCCGCGGCGGAGGGCCCATACGTCTGCGACTTTCTGCGGGTCATCGGCGAGCAGTATGTCGGCGGCCCCGTGTGTCCCGACGACACCTGCTATGGCCTCTATGTCGGCGGCCAACGCCTCTTCGTTGTTCCCGTCCACCTCGATGAGGAGCTGTGCCTCAGCGTCGCTATTCGGGAACTTCTTCCCCTGTCTCTCCTCGGCCGCCCTGACGGCGGCCCGCTCCATGAACTCGAGTGCGGAAGGGGTGATCCCCGCCTGGAATATCCCCGCCACCGACTGAACCGCCGCCTCGAGCGAATCGAAGGGGACGAGCACGACACGGCGGAGTCGGGGGAGGGGGATGAGGCGGAATATGATCTTCGTGATCACGGCCAGTGTCCCTTCGCTCCCGATGATCAGCTGGGTCAGATTGTATCCCGACACGTTTTTGAGGACTCGCCCCCCCGTATTGACGATCTCTCCCGTCGGGAGGACCGCTTCGAGGCCGAGCACGTAGTCCTTGGTCACGCCGTACTTCACGGCGCGCGGTCCCCCGGCGCACTCCGCGAGGTTTCCTCCGAGCGTACAACTTCCCCGGGAGGCCGGGTCGGGGGGATAGAAAAGCCCCTGTTCTTCCACCGCCTCCTGGAATTTCTGTGTGATGACCCCGCACTCTGCGACAGCCTGCAGGTTTGCAGTGTCGATCTCGAGTATCCGGTTCAGCCGCTCCAGCGAGAGGGCGATCCCCGCGTGGACGGGGAGGGCGCCCCCGGAGAGTCCCGTTCCTCCCGCGCGCGGGGTAACAGGTACCCGGTGATTGCCGGCGAGAGAGAGGATCTGCGAGATCTCCCGGGCGTTCGCAGGCCGCACGACGACATCGGGGATGAACGAGAGATCTTCGGTCTCGTCATGGCCGTATGCCTCTTTCGTTTCGGGGTCCGTCAGAACATTTGCCGCTCCGCATACGCCTCGGAGCGCGGCGAGGAGTTCCGGGGTCACGCGGGCGAACGCCCCGTGCACGGGGGCGCCTCCCGTGTCTGTTTTCGCTCCAGGCATCGTTTACCGGACTTTTCGTGGAGATTCCCGTTCGGACGAGAGTTGTCCGAGGCTTCGCGAGAGCTTGGCGAGGTTTACCTCGAACGCGGCATGCTTCTCCCGTTCCTTCCCGACGACTTCCTGCGGGGCTCTTCCGGTGAAATCCGGGTTCCCGAGCTTTGCCCCGATCCCTTTCAGCATCTCCGTCACCCTGTCGATCTCCCGCTGGAGCCGTTTCCGCTCGAGATCGAGATCGATCACTCCTTCAAGCGGAACAAAGAGTTCTTCCCCCTCCACGACCGCCGTCGCCGAGAGGGGAGGCCGGAGTCCCGATTCGACGATCGAGAGGGACGTGACTCTGGCCAGGCGCATCATGTATCCTTCGTATTCGCGGACCTCCTCCGGGGGGTGTGCGGCTCCGGCCGTCATCACGAGCGCGATCTCCCTGGAGGGAGGAATGGACATCTCCCCCCGTATCGTGCGGACCGCCTCGATAACGCCCTGGACGTATCCCATCTGACGCTCGACCGCCGTGTCGATGGATGCCGCGTCAGGTTCAGGGATCCTCTCACGCATGATTGTCGCGCCGGCAGGCCGGGGCCTGATGCTCTGCCACAGCTCTTCGGTGAGAAAGGGCATGATGGGGTGAAGGAGGCGAAGCGCCGCATCGTACACGTCGAGCCCCCGCGTCACGACCGCCTGTTTGACAGGAAGGGGTTCCGCGCCGTAGAGGCGGGATTTTACCATCTCGACATACCAGTCGCAGTAGTCGTGCCAGAAGAAATCGTAGATCTGCCTCGTAATCCGGTTGAACTCGAAAAGGGAGATCGACTCTTTCACATCGCGCAATGTTGAATGGAGCCGCGAGAGTATCCACCTGTCGGCAAGGTCGGAGTGATCGGTGTTGAACTCCTTCCCCGCCGCCGCCTCCCCGGTCTGGTCCCGGTTCATCATCAGAAAGCGGCCGGCGTTCCAGATCTTGTTTGCGAGATTCCGGCCGAGCTCGTTCTTTTCCTTCGCATAGATGATGTCCTGACCGACCGGGGCAAGGGCGAGTATGGTGAACCGGACCGCATC
The DNA here is from genome assembly GCA_003158475.1 of Ignavibacteriota bacterium. Taxonomy (GTDB): domain Bacteria; phylum Bacteroidota; class Ignavibacteria; order UBA10030; family UBA6906; genus Fen-1273. The sequence continues at coordinate 42,679 of PMJR01000125.1, forward strand.
TGCGCCGTATTCGGCTATGAGCTCGAGGGGTTCGGGCGAGTTCCCGAGCGACTTCGACATCTTGCGCCCCCGTGCATCACGGACGATGCTCGTGAAGTAAACATCCCGGAACGGGACGTTCTTCGCCGGGTCGGTGCTCCCTGTAAACGTCGGGCCGAATTTCAGTCCCGCCATGATCATCCGCGCGACCCAGAAAAATATAATTTCGGGGGCGGTGACAAGCGAGTCGGTCGGGTAGAAGTACCGGAGGTCCTGTTCCTTCCCCGACGCTTTCTGGGCCGGCCAGTCGTGGACGGAGAAGGGCCAGAGCCAGGAGGAGAACCATGTGTCAAGGACATCCTCGTCCTGCCGGAGGCTCGTTCCCCCGCAGTGGGGGCACGCGGAAGGTGCCGTCCGGCTGACGATCGGCTCGTTGCACCGCTCCGTTCTGCTCGCCGTACAGTACCAGACGGGGATGCGGTGTCCCCACCAGAGCTGGCGTGAGATACACCAGTCCCTGATGTTGGTCATCCAGTTCTCGTACACCTTCGTCCACCGGTCGGGGTAGAAGCGGATCGTCCCGTCCCTGACCACATCCAGTGCGGGCTGTGCCAGCGGCTTCATCCGGACGAACCACTGATCGGAAAGGTACGGCTCGATCACGGTGTCGCACCGGTAGCATCGTCCGACCCTGTTGGCGTGGTCCGCCGTTCCCTCCAGCAGACCCGCCTCCGCAAGGTCGCGCAGGATCCGCTCCCGGGCGTCGTACCTGTCCATGCCGCGGTAGGGTCCGGGGGCGTTGTCGTTCAGTTTTGCGGAGACGTCGAATATGTTGATCTGGGCCAGCGAGTGGCGCTGGCCGATGAGGTAGTCATTCGGGTCGTGGGCGGGCGTGACTTTGACCATCCCCGTTCCGAACGCGGGGTCAACGGACTCATCGGCGATGACGGGGATTTCCCGGCCCGTCAGGGGAATTGTGGCCATCTCACCGGCGATGTGCGCGAACCTTTCGTCGTCCGGATGCACTGCGATTGCGGTATCTCCGAACATTGTTTCCGGTCTTGTCGTTGCCACGGTCAGGAACTCACCCTTGCGTCCTGAGAGGGGATACCGTATGTAGTAGAGCTTCCCCTGCTGTTCGCTGTAGGTGACTTCGTCGTCGCTGATGGCCGTATGGTCCCTGGGACACCAGTTGACGATGTACTTCCCGCGGTAAATGAGCCCGTCCTCATACAGGCGTACAAAGACCTCCCGTACGGCATTGGAGAGCGTCTCGTCCATCGTGAATTTTTCGCGTTCCCAGTCGCACGACGCCCCGAGTGTCCTGAGCTGCCGGACGATGGCGCCTCCGTACTGTTGTTTCCACTCCCATACCCGTTCGACAAATTTCTCACGGCCGAGGTCGTGTCGTGTCTTCCCCTCCTTCTGGAGCGAACGCTCGACGACGTGCTGTGTCGCGATGCCGGCGTGGTCCATTCCCGGGATCCAGCAGGCCTCGAATCCCGTCATGCGCTTGTAACGGATCAGGACGTCCTGGAGCGTGTTGTTGAGTATGTGCCCCATGTGGAGCACGCCCGTGACGTTCGGCGGGGGAATGACGATGGTGTACGGCGTGCGCTCCGGGTTCACTATGGCGTGAAAGAAACCCGACCGTTCCCAGATCGCGTACCATTTCGATTCGACCTCACGGGGTGAATAGGTCTTGGGAGTCGTGGGGGACTGTTCTGCGTCGCTCAACTCGCTCACTCCGGGAGATGTGCATCGAAGGGGGAGACCGGTGTTACGGAAGGACGAACCGCCGCTGCGTTGTGCTCGAATTCCCGATCCTGTCTGTGAGGCGGATGGTCATCAGATGGGGGCCGCGCCCGAGGGGTTCGATGGCCTTGTAGACCGCCCTGTGGCGTCTGCCGTCGATTTCCGGTATCACCATGTTTCCGTCAATGTACATTTTTAGGCTGTCATATTCAACGCCGGAGCGGTCGTCCCGAAACCTGACGATGATCTCCGGTTCCCGACCCGCGTGATGCAGCGCGGATACCTGTACGACGGCCGGCGGGGTGCTGTCGGCGAGCAGTGTCACTTCGCCGAGCGTCCCGCTGACCCTCCCCGTGCACGCGGCCTCTTCCCCGACGCCGCGCGAGCCGATGAACTGCCAGCTCCCCCGGGTGCGGTAATACAGTCCCCGGTGCTCACCGGGAGTGCCGGGACGGATTGACGCCGTGAGTCCGCTCCCCAGCACGGTCCCTTCCGGGTCGAGCGCGTACACCGGTCCCTCCTCTCCCGAACTTTTTTCGATCCTGAGGAAGAGTGGTTTCAGCACGGAGAGGGAGTCGTACCGTATGAGCAGTTTCCCCCCATCGGCGGCTATCACGCCCGTCGTTCCCGGCAGCACCGGCTCAATATCGATTGCCGCTGAATCCGACGCGCGCCCCCATGGGGAGCTTGTTTCCGCCACTATGTGCCGCGTGCCTCTGTATTCCTCCCGGGGCCTGAACCATCCGGTGTACTCATCCGGGCCGGCCGCGGACATGATCACCGTGCTTCTCCCCGTCCCTTCCCCGACCGTGACGGACGGAGGTGACGGAAGATCCCCCTGCGCGGTGATATGCACGCGGACATATTCCTCTCCCGCTTCGCAGGTGAGGTGAATTGCGGGCGCGCTCCCTCCGGGCCTTGGCGAAGCGATCAGCTTTGCGGGGGAGAGCGTCCCCCACCTGTTTTCCAGTATCACCGTCACGGTCCCGTTTCTCCCTGCCGGGAAAGGGAGGAGAAGGGAGGGGGAGAATCCCGCCGCCGGAGCATACCATTCACGTCGGGACCAGGATCCGCCCGCGGGGCGGGCCCCGAGGGAGATTTTCACCACATCCCCCGGCGCAAACAGCTGCAGGGCGATATCATCGCCGGACCGTCCGGCGCTGCAGGTCGGGATGCGGCTCATGACGAGAGTTCCGGTGACTTCGGCCCGGTTCCCCGGGAAGTCGGTACAGAGGATTCGGAACGCATGGGGGCCGGGGGAGTATGAGGCGCAGTCGATTATTCCAGCTCGTTGTGTGTGCGGCATATAAAAGGGGAGGTGGTTCGGCGAGTCCATGTAGAGCTTTGCAAGCCGCCCTCCCCCCGCGCCGGGGAGTGAACGTTCAAAACAGAGGTCGATCTCGTGCGCNNGTCCTGTCGATGCGCGCGGCATAGACCGGGACACCGTCGATGAATAACGCACGCGTGTAGACGCCGTTCCTGAACCGGCTCCCGGGGATCCGGTCACTTGATTCGACGGCGAATCCGGCTTCCCCCGTAATGACGATCGGAACCGGGAGATGCACACTGTTTCCCCGGACTGTTTCCGCCCTGAATATGCGCGGCGTGTTTCCCCCGTCCACAGTCGCGTCCGGCGAGAGAGGGGAGACGGCGATGCGCTTGATGGAGGGGGGGATGGTGTCCGGCACGCGGAGCAGGGGAGCGAGGAAGGGGTTGACCGGGTTTCCGTCCGGGTCCCTGATCTCGAAATGCAGGTGGGGGGAAGCGGCTCCTGTCTGGCCTGTCAGACCGACGAGGTCCCCCTTCCGGACGGGGAATTCGGTCGGCGCGCATGCGATGTCCACGGGGTAGCTGCCGAGTGCGCGCTGCTCCCGGACGGCGCGGGCGTCGATCGCAGGTGCGAATTTTTCGAGGTGTGCGTATGTCGTCGTGAATCCGTCAGCGTGGCGGATGTAGAGGATTTTCCCGTACCCCACCGGGCTGATCCTGATCCGGGAGACGTAGCCGGAGCGGGATGCGAACACGCCGTACCCCGTGACGTCGCCGCTTGAGATGTCGATCCCGGCATGGAAGTGCGTGCGGCGGTATTCACCGAACGTCGATGTCACGATCCGCCCAGCCTCCGTCGGCCATGCGTAGTCATCCCAGTCGGTCTTCGCGCCGGCGGGAGCGGACGCGGACTGCGCGGAGGCGGACTCCCCGGAGCTGTCCAGAGCCGAGGCGTTCAGCCCGAAGGTGTTCAGCCCGGAGGTGTTCAAAATGAGGAGAAAAAAGAATGCCGCCTCTGTGCCCATCCGGCCTACGCCTGCCGGCTGAGCTGGACCACGGTGGGCTGAAGCGGGGAGGGGCGCCGGACGTTCCGTGCAAGGATTTCACGTGCGAGCTTCAGGTAGGCGGATGCGCCGCGACAATTGACGCTGTACAGAACAGCGGGTTTGCCGTAGAAGCTCGCTTCGCTGAGGGCCGTGTTCCGGGGTATGGATGTCGTGAACATGTGCTTCCCGTATTTGGCATTCAGTTCGCGCATCGTGATATCGGTGACCCGGGTATTGGGCTCGTGCATCGTGACGAGTATTCCTTCAACGTCGATGTTCTTGTGGGATACTTCCTTGACCCACTCCAGGTATTTGAAAAGCCGGTCGACGGCTTCGAGGGCGAAATGGCCGGACTTGACCGGGATCAGG
>PMJR01000064.1 GCA_003158475.1 Ignavibacteriota bacterium
CGAAGGGACATTTGTCGGCTTCTATGTCCTGGCCCGCTCCCGGGGAACCAGGCTGGTCACCGTCCCCCTGAAGGAGTACCACTTCGATCTCGGGGCCATAGCGTCGCGCATCAACGAACACACGAAGATCATCTACCTCGCAAACCCCAACAACCCCACCGGCACCATTTTCACGAAGGCTGAATTCGACGCATTCATCAAACGCGTCCCCTCTCATGTCCTCATCATACTCGACGAAGCATACTTCGAATACGCGCAGCGCAGCCCGGACTACCCTGACTCCATGGCCTACAGGTACGACAACGTCATCACGCTGCGGACCTTTTCCAAGGCTTTCGGCATCGCCGGGGTGAGGATCGGGTACGGCTTCGCTCACGACTCACTGATCACAAACCTGCTGAAGGTGAAGCTCCCCTTCGAGCCGAGCACCCTCGCACAGGCAGCCGGCATCGGTGCACTCCGGGATGAGGCGTTCCTGCGACGGACGCTCGAAGTCAACGAAAAAGGAAAACGCTCGCTGATTCCACTCCTTCACGCACTCGGACTCATGACGATCAGTACTGAGGCGAATTTCGTCTGCGTTCCGCTTGCAAACGAAGAGGCCGTCAATGCCCTCTACGGCGGGCTTCTCTCGCACGGCGTCATCATCCGCCCGCTGCGGGCATTTGGGCTCCCCCATTGCGTCAGGATCACCATAGGCACAGAGGATCAGAACCGGATTCTTCTCGGGGCGTTGAAGGGCGTCCTGGCGACGATGCACCAGGCGACCGTCATTCCCTGATCGAACCTCCCGCCCTGAGAGATCGGGGGGGGCATGCAATGAAAAAGCGGAGAGTCTTTCATGGAAGATTTCCTTCCGATCAACGGTACGGATTACGTCGAGCTTTACGTCGGGAATGCGAAACAGTCCGCCCATTTCTACCGGTCGGCATTCGGCTTCTCCCTGGTGGCATATGCCGGACCCGAAACGGGGATGCGCGATCGGGCGTCCTACGTCCTGCAGCAGGACAAGGTCCGCCTGGTGCTGACCACCCCCCTCGATGGGGAGAGCGCGATCGCCGAGCACGTCAGGAGGCACGGCGACGGCGTCCGGGACATTGCCCTGTGGGTGGACGACGCACGTTCGGCATACCGGGAGACCACCGAACGGGGAGCGAAGGGGATTCTCCCCCCGGAGGTCTTGAAGGACGAAGCAGGTGAGGTGACCCGCTCGTCGATCGCGGCGTACGGCGACACCCTGCACACATTCGTGGAGCGGAAGGCATACCGGGGAGTCTTCCTCCCGGGCTACCGCCCGGTGCCGGGCCCCGACCCGGTCGCACGACCGGCCGGACTCAGGTACATCGATCATATGGTGGGGAATGTGGGATGGGGCGAGATGAACGCGTGGGTGCGTTTTTACGAGAACGTCATGGGATTCCGCCTGTACCAGCATTTTGACGACAANNGATATCAGCACCGACTACTCGGCGCTCATGTCAAAGGTGATGGCCAACGGGAACGGGAGGATCAAGTTCCCGATCAATGAACCCGCGCACGGGAAGAAGAAATCACAGATCGAGGAATACCTGGAGTTCTACAAGGGCCCCGGGGTGCAGCATATCGCGTGCGCCACGGAGAGCATCATCGACACGGTGGAACAACTCCGTGCGCAGGGGGTCGAATTCCTCAGGGTCCCCCCGTCGTACTACCGTGAGATGACGGGACGCGTCGGCAGGATCGACGAACCTCTCGAAGCGCTCGAGCGTCTCGGGCTCCTCGTCGACAGGGACGACGAAGGGTACATGCTCCAGATATTCAGCAAACCGGTGCAGGACCGCCCGACACTTTTTTTCGAGGTGATACAGAGGAAAGGGAGCAGGAGTTTCGGGAAGGGGAATTTCAAGGCCCTGTTCGAGGCGATCGAACGGGAACAGGCCCTCCGGGGCAATCTTTGACCGAGCGCTCATGAAACTCTGCACATTCGAGGTCGCCACCAGCCTCGGGCGACACACACGCTTCGGGGCCGTCATCCCCGGGGGGATCGTGGACATGAATTTCGCCTGCGCCTGGCATCTCGCCCGCAAGGGTGAAGTCCGTCCCTCGACACTCGCTGACGTGCTCGTGCCCGACTCGCTCCTCGAATTTCTCAGGGGCGGGGACACATCGATGGGGTTTGCACGTGCGACACTCGCCGCGCTCGAGCAGGAATGTGCGGGGGGCCGCCTCCCTCCCACCGGCCTCAATGACGAAACGCTCGTGTACGGGGGGGGGAGCGTCCGCATGCGACCCCCGCTGCCGGAGCCACCGTCGGTGCGCGATTTCTACGCCTTCGAGGCGCACGTGAAGAAGGGGTTCGAGAAGAGAGGCGAGCCGATGCCTCCGGAGTGGTACGAGATCCCGGTGTACTATTCAAGCAGCCGCCAGAACATCATCGGCCCGGAGGACGACGTCCTCTGGCCCTCCTTCACGGAGAAATTCGACTATGAGCTCGAGATCGCGCTGGTGATCGGGAAGACCGGTCGGAATGTTCCCGTGGAAGGCGCACGGGAGTACATCGCCGGCTTCACGGTGATGAACGACTTCAGCGCACGGGACATGCAGCGGCGGGAGATGCGCGTCCGGCTCGGTCCCGCCAAAGGGAAAGACTGGTGCACGGCCATGGGCCCTGTTCTCGTCACCATGGACGAGATCGGCGACCCCTACAAGCTTGCCATGACCGCACGGATCAACGGCGAGGAGTGGTCGCGGGGGAACACATCCTCGATTCACTGGAAATTCGAACAGATGATCGAATTCCTTTCCCGTGACCAGATGATCCACCCGGGGGACGTTCTCGGATCCGGCACGGTCGGCACGGGATGCGGCCTGGAACTGGATCGCTGGGTCAAACCCGGCGACGTGATCGAGCTGGAGATTGAGAAGATCGGCGTCCTGCGCAACAGGGTACTCCGGGAATAACGCCCGAGTCCCGAGCAGCCGCAAAATGAACAGCCACACTGTGAAGGAGACGCCTGTCCATGTACCCGCTCAAGAAGGGGAAGACCGCTCAGCAGGCCCACGTGGGGCTGCCCGAAGGCACGTTTGAGGAGGAACACGGGAGAAGGGGGTTCTACGGAAAGTCCGCCCATCTCTACCATACGCACCCACCGACGGGATGGATCCGCTTCGAAGGGAAGCTCCGGCCCCACTGCATCGACTGCAACAAGCTCCACCCCACCGACATGGATGATCCGAAGGGGTCCCCCGTCCCGTTTCTCGGGAACGGCGACGTCCGGCTGTCGGTTTCGCGGCGCTCCGCCCCGATGCCGTTCTATTTCAGGAATGCGGACGGGGACGAGCTCTACTTCATCCACCGGGGGAGGGGAGTGATCGAGACCGATTTCGGCCCGCTCACGTTTGAGCCGGGGGACTATATCATCCTTCCGAGGGCTGTCACGTACCGCGTGGTGCCCGAGGTTTCAGACAACTTCTTTCTCATCATCGAATCGAAGACGGAGTTCGAACAGCCCGACAAGGGGCTGATCGGGCAGCACGCGCTCTACGATCCGGCCGTGATCGTCACCCCGGAACCACTACCGAACCTCGACGATGACCGTGAATGGGAGATCAGGATCAAGGCCGGCGAGGAGTTCTCTTCGGTCGTGTACCCGTTCAACCCGATGGACGTGGTGGGCTGGAAGGGGGACCTGACCGCGTGGAAGATCAACCTGCGTGATATCCGCCCCGTGATGAGCCACCGGGCGCACCTCCCGCCGAGCGCCCACACGACGTTTGTCACGCAGGGAGCGGTGGTCTGCAGCTTCGTCCCCCGCCCCCTCGAGGAGGACCCCGACGCGTTGCGTGTCCCGTTTTTCCACCGGAACACCGACTACGACGAATTCATATTCTACCACGACGGGAACTTCTTCAGCCGTGACAACATCAAGGCCGGCATGGTCACACTCCACCCGCGCGGCATCCATCACGGTCCCCACCCGAAGGCGCTCGCAGGGCAAAAGAACAAGACGCACACCGACGAATACGCCGTGATGCTCGACGGGCTCAACCCGATCGACGTGCTCCCGGCCGGGGAGGCGGCGGAATGGCCTGACTACTGGAAATCCTGGGCGGGGCCCGCTGCCCCATGACGATTCTTCCGTCCGGACGCGCACCCCGTGACGTGTACAGGCTGATGACCGCGTTGATCGTTCCCCGGCCCATCGCGTTTGTCTCGTCCCTGAGCCGTGAGGGAATGCGGAACCTCGCACCGTTCAGTTTTTTCACGGCCGTCAGCGCCAACCCACCCGTGGTCTGTTTCTCCCCCATGATCCGGGGGAGAGACGGCTCGAAGAAGGACACGCTCCTGAACATCGAGGCGACGGGAGAGTTCGTCCTGAACATCGTCTCCGAAGGAATAGCACGGCAGATGAACGCCTGCTCCGCCGAGGTTCCGCCCGATGTGGATGAGTTCGCGCTCTCGGGCCTCACGCCGGTTCGTTCGGAGATTGTGGCGCCGCCGCGCGTCCTGGAATCGAAGGCGTGCATGGAGTGCCGCCTTCTGCAGGTCGTCCATGTCAGCGCCCTCCCTCTCGGCGGGAGCCTTGTCCTGGGGGAAGTACTTCTCTTTCACATTGATGACAGTCTGTTTGACGGGGACACCATCGACCCCGGCGCCCTGCATCCCATCGGGCGCATGGGGGGATCGACGTATGTCAGGACGACGGACATGTTCGATATGCCCCGTCCCCCCTTGCGGGAGAAAAAGGATTGAACTGGCGTGAGTAGAACTTTTCAGTGAGGTGGCCCGGATGTCCGATTTTTCGCCCGCCCTGCTCGAGAAAATCCATCGTGCGCGCTCGGTGGGGAGTGTCCCTTTTACCGAACCGCTCGTCCCGTACGCCAACATCGGCGACCTGCTGGCCCGGCAGGCGGAGGCGTACGAGGAGAAGTCCTTCCTCATCTACTACAGCGACAGCGGCAGGCGGACCGAGCTCTCGTACAGGGAATTCTATGAGGAGGCCTGCAGGACGGCAAACTTCCTCCGGTCGGCGGGGATCGTCAGGGGGGACCGCATCGCCACGGTCTCGTTCAATCACTCCGAAACCGTCATCCAGTACTTCGCCGCATTTCTTCTGGGGGCGGCCCTCGTCCCCGTCAATGCGGGGGAGGACGACAGGCGGATAAGCTATGTACTCCGGAATTCCGGCGCGAAACTCGCCTTCGTGCGCGACCAGTTCGTAGAGAGGATTGCAGGGTTCAGGGCGGAGCTTCCCGATCTCCGGCAGATCGTGGAGGCCGGTGAGCATGTGCATCCGGACCTGACCCATTTCCGGACTGCCGTACAGAAGCATTCCCACATTTTTCACCCCCCCTCGGCACCGGAGCTGGAAGACGTCGCGCTCATCGTGTACACATCGGGGACCACAGGCAACCCGAAGGGAGTGGTGCTCGTGCAGTACAATCTCCTCGTCGATGCCATGGGCATCGCCGAGTGGCACAGGTTCTCGGACGACCAGAGGATGATGTGTGTCCTCCCGATCCATCACGTGAACGGCATCGTCGTCACGCTCATGACGCCGCTGTATGCGGGTGGGGGCGTCGTCCTCAACCAGAAATTCAACGCCGACCGGTTCTTCGAGCGTATCAGCATCGAACGGGTGACCGTCGTCAGTGTCGTCCCCACATTGCTCCAGTTTCTCCTCCACGCAAAGCTCGACATGGAGGCGTACAAGCTGGCACAGTTCCGGCACCTGATCTGCGGGGCGGGTCCGCTGACCGTGGAGCTCGCCCAGAAGTTCGAACAGGCGTTCAACATCCCCATCATACACGGGTACGGCCTTTCCGAGACAACCTGTTATTCCTGTTTCCTCCCCATCGACTTCTCCCGGTCCGAGCACAGGGAATGGATGTCCGCTCACGGGTTCCCTTCGATAGGAGTCCCGCTCCCGGTGAACGAGATGGCGATACAGGATGAGCAGGGGAACGAGCGCCCCGAGGGGGAAAAGGGGGAAATCGTCATACGCGGACACAACGTCATGGCGGGCTATTTCGATGACCCCCCCGCCAACGAAGCGGCGTTCACGCACAACTGGTTCAGGAGCGGCGACGAGGGTTTCTACCTCTACGACGAACAGGGGAGGAAGCAGTTCTTCATCACCGGGCGGATAAAGGAGCTCATCATCCGGGGGGGCGTGAACATCTCACCCTTTGAAATCGACGAGGTGCTCATGAGTCTCCCGGGGATCGAAACGGGGATCGCCGTGGGGTTCGAGAATGACTGGTACGGGGAAGAGGTGGGAGCGTACGTGAAGCTGAAACCGGGCATCATCCTCTCGGAGCAGCAGGTCATCAACGCATGCAGGAGGCATCTCCCCTATACGAAATCGCCCAAAGTGGTGGTCTTCGGGGGAGATGTCCCGGTGACATCGACCGGAAAGTACCAGCGCTCGAAGTGCCGGGACCTCTTCGGTGAGTGGAAGACAAGGCAGTTCAAGGAAGAGGAATAGTCCTTATCCGCCCGGGCGCTCCTCACCCCGTACGTGCATCCCCCGACTCAGTCAGAACGTGCCGACGAGGAGCCCCAGGTTGGCCATGAACCCATTCCCATTCACGTCCGAGGGGACGCCGAGCAGATCATAGTTTGAATCAATCTTCCATGAGGGTCCCACCATCCCGACGTAGCTGGCCCCGAGCCGGAGAGCAAGCCAGCCCGTCAGAGCGTATTCGAAACTCACGGAGGGGATGATCATATAAAACGAACCCGTGAGAATGCGTGTCACGTTGTTGGGTGGAGATCCCAGCAAAGCACCGGACGGCGTATAAACCGGGATCCCGCTTCCGCCCAGGTACACCTGCTCCGCGCCCCACGTATTGCTCCCTCCGTTGCTCTTCCTGATCGTGAGGTCCATCCCGCCGGTCCCCAGCATCGTCCCTACGGCGAAATCGAAACGCTCCATGATCGGCACGACATATTCGACGGTCACTCCGCCGTACCCGATCTTGAGCTGCACGTCCCGCCGGATGTTCGTCGCCACTTCGAGGGAGGTGCTGCTGATCGAGCCGCTCATGCCCAGCCCCCCCAGGCGCAGGTTGGGGACGATCATGATGTACGCGGCCCCCGTACCACCGACCATGAACACGCCGTTATCCTTGAGGGGAGCGGCGCCCCCGGCAACAAGGAAATCGTTGATCGGTTTGACGTTGGGGAATATCATGCCGGGCGTGAAGCCGCCGAAGAGGCCGACTTTCGCCATGTGAGAGCGCTTGGGGGGGATCACTTCATCCTGCGCCAGACCAAGGGAAGCGCAGAAGGCCACCATTATCAGAAGCAGCGCCGGTGTTTTCATGCAGGACTCCATAAGTGTGTACAATGTCGCGTCAATGTACTCAACAATCGATTCAGATTCAATGTGTGCGGGTGAGGGGCGAATCCTCGCGGGTCGAATCCGGGGTTGCATCCGGGCTTGCATCTGGGCTTCGAGCTTCGCTTCTTTCCTTTAGTCACTATTCGTCCCCCTTCATCCGTCCGCCGTCTATGCGATCCCTGGTTCTGCTCACAGTGCTGATGCTCCGGGCCGCGTGCTCGACGGCACAGTCATACCCTCAGGCATCCCCTCAGGCATCCCCTCCGGCATATTCTCCGGCAAATCCTCCGGCAGTTCCTCCCTCGCCCGCGTCCGGAACGACATTCCTGCCGGGCGGGACCCTTTTTCCACCCCTGCGTGCGAACTACCAGGAACCGCGCGTCGGCGTGGAGAAAGAGGCCGGGACATCCAGGCTCAAGCTCGATATCGGCAGCAGCCTGGATTTCCTGGAATGCAGGACCGACTCCCCCGGGGGGAGGCTCAGAATAGGCGCCGAATTGTTTACGTACGCACTCACGACGAGCGCCGAGGGTTTGCGTCTGCAGGTGGACGCAGTCGACGGTTTCTTCGGCGGGCACATCGTCTATGTCGCCCCGGGGGAGGACGGGCACCTCTCGCTCCGGTTGCGCCTCCTTCACATCAGCGGACATCTCATTGACGGACACTGGGATCGAGTCACCATGCAATGGAGGGACAACAAGCAGCCGATTCCTTATACACGCGATTTCGGCGAATTGACAGGACTCTACACATGGCCCGGGAGAATCGTTTCTCTGAGCGCGTACTCCGGATTCAGCTACGCGACGCTCGTGCGGCCGGCCAACCTCTCACGGTACGGCACACTTCACGGCTTTGAGCTCCATTCCACCGGCCTCGTCGGGCCGTTCGGCGGACGGCCGCTGAGCGCGTTCATCGCCGACAATCTCGCCATCACGGGTATACCGGTGACGTACGGCACGAACAGCGTGGAATTCGGGGTGAAGTTCGGAGAGTGGGATGGAACGGGGATACGGCTCTACGGCTGTTACTACCACGGGCTGGAAGTCTTCAGCCAGTACTATTACGTGCGGGCCGACCGGTGGGGGCTGGGGTTCGCATTCGACGCCTGGTAAGGAACGCCGGGGCCTCTAGGCGAGGCCGAGATCCCCGGCAACAGTCTTCAGCGCCTCCACGACAAACGCCGTGTGCTCATCCAGGTTCACGCCGAGCTCCTCCGCGCCTTTGTGGATCTCCTCCCTGTTCACCGCCCGGGCGAACGCCTTGTCCTTCAGTTTCTTCTTCACGGAGGACGCCCCGAGATCTGCCAGTTTGTTCGGACGCACCATCGCGCAGGCAACGATGAACCCGCACAGCTCATCACATGCAAAAAGCACCTTCGCCAGCCGGGAGTCGCGGGGGACATTCGTGGCGGGGACATGCCCGAGAATCGCCGTGCGCATTTCCGGGGGGTAGCCTTTCGATTCGAGTATGGCCGAGCCCTTCATCGGGTGGTCCGGGTAGGCGGGGTACATCTCGTAATCGAAATCATGCAGGAGACCGGTGATCCCCCAGAGTTCTGCGTCGGCCCCCTCCTTCGCAGCATAGGCCCTCAGCGCCGATTCGACCGCCAGCGCGTGCTTCCGTAGACTGTCGCCTTTCGTGTACTCAAAGAGCAATGCAAGGGCTTCCTCTCGTCGCACGGTACTCCTCCTCTGGTCGTTTTTTGGTGCCTGGGTACTGTGAGGGACCCCTTACGCGGCATGAAAAGCGTGGAGATCTTCTTCGATCATTGTGATCAGTTCGGGGATGTTCTTCACGACCTGGTCGGAGAGCCCGACCCCCTCCCCGAATTCCTTCCCCTCGATCCCGTAGATGATCACATGCGCGGGAAGGAGATTGAGCTCCCTGGCCATCCCGACGGCTTCGGCCACGCCGAAGGCGTGACTGGAATAATGGAAGAAACCCCGCGGGATTTCATCGCGCGCCGCATCCAGGCGGTGTATGACCCCGGGAGCCTTCCCCGAGATAATGGCGTCCACGACGATGACAAGTTCCGCGCCGGCCCACGTATCCATTAACGCCGTGCCCTCTCCGGAACGTTCCACGACGGTGACCCCGGCGAGGTTCCGGCGCCTGATTTCGCGCGCCACCAGTATCCCCAGGGCATCGTCGTTGCGAAACTCGTTCCCGACCCCGATAAGCAGGTTCTGCCCGGACATGCCGTTCACGTGATTTCCAGTTGAACATAGTGCGTTGCGCACGAGATGCAGGGATCGTAGNNATGGTAGGCTGGTTCTGGGCCGTCGGCGGGACGATCTTTGCGTCGCGGATGAGACCGTCGTCGGTCACCCTGTACCGGTGGTAGAGCATCCCCCTGGGGGCCTCGCTCGCTCCGCATCCGATGCCGGCGGATGCGGTGAGCGCATGTGAAGGGGAGGCGGGAGGCTCGTATGCATGGATAATGCGGAGAGCCTCTTCGTATGCGTAGACAGTCTCGATCGCCCTGACGATGATGCTCTTGAACGGGTTCTTCACCACGGGCCCGATTTTCACGTCCCCGGCAACCTGCCTGGCAAGCGGTGAGAGCCGGTCAAAATTGAGGTTGAACCGGGCCAGGGGGCCCACCGAATACCGCCCGTGCCCCCGTTCCAGCCCGTGGAGGGCGTTTGAATGAGGGACGTGACGCTCTTCGAAATGGAACTCGTATTCCCGGATGCTGATATCCAGCCCGCTGCTCGTCACGATCCTGCCCCCCATGAG